>JAJBTS010000233.1 GCA_020860885.1 Bacteroidales bacterium | reverse complement strand
CTCTCAAATAATAATAGTTATAAAATAAGAAGTAAGAAGTTCTTTTTAGACAACTTCCTACTATATTTAGTGGCTTTCGTCTTATTCATTAAAATCTTTTTATGCTTTCATCTTCAGATTTTCACACGTGCAATTTTTTCAAATCGCAGTCCCATTTAAAAAAATCACACGTGAGAAAATTTCAGATCGCCTGCATGTTTGTCCTTTACTGAATAAGGGCAAAGATCTTATTTCGTTTTCCTTAAAAATAACTGGTTCCGTCCCAACAGTGGGTACACAGTTCCTCTTTAGGCAATCCGATAGCTTTGACCAGATTTTCCAGGGAATTAAATCTCAAAGTTGTGATATTCAATTCTTTTCTGATTTCATCGACCAACTTCTTATATTGGAGAGAATCTGTTTTCTGGTACAATTCCAGGTCTTTATCATCACGACCCTCTAATCTTTCGATTATTCTGCGGGTAATTAATTCCAAAGTGGATTTGGATGCTGTAAAGTTCAGGAAAGGACATGAATACAACAAAGGAGGACAAGCAATACGCATGTGAACTTCTTTTGCTCCGTAATCGTATAAAACATTTACATTATCCCGCAACTGAGTTCCTCTTACAATAGAATCGTCACAAAAAATAACCCGGTTATTTCTTAATAAAGATCTGTTGGGAATCAATTTCATTTTTGCAATAAATTCACGCTGTTCCTGCCGAGAAGGAGTAAAACTTCTGGGCCATGTCGGTGTATATTTGATGATGGCTCTTTTATACGGCACCCCTTTTCCCACTGCATATCCCAACGCATGCCCGACTCCCGAATCCGGAATACCGGCTACAAAGTCAACTTCCTGCGTATCACCCTGAGCCATGGAACATCCACCGGAAAAACGAACCTGGTCTACATTAATACCTTCATAGGTAGATACCGGATATCCGTAATATACCCATAGAAAAGAACAAATCTGCTTCTTTTTGTTGGGTTTACGAAGTTATTCAAAACCTTCCGGAGTAATACGCACAACTTCTCCGGGACCTAAATCGTATTCTATTTCGTAACCCAGATTCGGATAACCACAAGGTTCGTTGGACACACAATGAGCATCTTCTTTCTTCCCTATTACCACCGGAATACGTCCTAACTTATCCCGGGCAGCGATAATACCATTTTCTGTGAGGATAAGTAAAGTACAAGACCCTTTTATCGAATTAAAAACAATTTCAACTCCTTCTTCAAAAGTTTGTCCTTCATTGATCAATAAAGAAACCAATTCAGTAGGATTGGTCATTCCCGAACTCAATTCGGAAAAATGAGCTCCTTTATCAATCAGCTGTTTTTCCAATTCTTCGAGGTTATTAATTTTAGCCACCGTAACAACAGCAAACTTTCCTAAATGAGAATTCATCACAATGGGTTGAGGATCCGTATCGCTAATTATCCCGATACCGGCATTTCCTCTAAACTTTGTAAGATCATCTTCAAATTTCGTTCTGAAATAAGAATTCTCCAGATTATGGATAGACCTTTGCAGACCCGTGCCTGTCCAGGTACACAATCCGCCGCGTTTGGTTCCCATGTGGGAATTATAATCCGTTCCGTAATACAGGTCATTTATACATTCACCTTTCGATATCGTTCCAAAAAATCCGCCCACGTTTGTTATTTATAAATTAAGAATATTAATACTAAAATATCATGATATAATAAAAAAATAAGAATGAGTTCCAACAATCTGTTTTCTCTCATTCTTATTTTCCAATTCTCTTATTAGCTTTTCTGCAGTCTTTCTTCCTGTTCTATCTGCAATGTTTTTGTAGGTTGATCACATACTTCAGCAGGACCAAAATACTGGATAGGTCCCGGATAGACATAATCGGTATTTTTCGCCCAGTCGTTCCGTTGCCCGGCAAATACCCTGAAAGGTCCGCCATCCAATTTAACCAATGCTTTTTGAATAACGGGCTTCATCTCTCCATGACGGCGTTCCATATTCATCATCATAGTAATAGGCACTCCTCCTGCAATCCACTCTGCAGCCTGCGCTGTAGTATTTCTTACTGACGCCATGTAACCTGTTTTTCCTGCTCCTATAAGGGTGGAAGCTGTATAACCTAAAGAATAACAATAGTCAGCATCGTAGTTTGAAGGAGCAGCACAACGACCTTCATAACCGAAGAAATGCACCTGAGTAGCAAATTTCCCATTATATTCTCCCTTTTCTTCCATTTCAGCCAGGCGTTTACCTACCATTTCAGCCAATAGTTTTTCTGTTTCGATCAAAGATACCTGAACATTTCCATGCGGGTCACGATCCATGGTTAACTGACGGGCTACATTTTCTGGAAGACTTGCATAGATCTTTGAATTCTCTTCACTCAACTTATCAATGATGTGAGCTCTTTGGTGAGACCGTTTGATACGTTTGAATTCTTCTTCGTTGTGTGCCAGATAATCATTTAACTCCGAAATCAGCTTTTTCATGGCCGGAATGAATTCGATCAGACCTTCTGGAATAAGGACCGTACCAAAGTTATTTCCATCGGCTGCCCTTTCTGCAACAACGTTCGCGATGTATTGAACCACATCATCCAGAGATTGATTCTTAGCTTCCACTTCTTCTGAGATAATACATACGTTGGGTTGCACCTGCAAAGCACATTCCAAAGCTATATGAGAAGCAGAACGCCCCATCAGCTTAATGAAATGCCAGTATTTACGGGCAGAATTACAGTCGCGCTGAATGTTTCCGATCACTTCAGAATAAACTTTACATGCTGTATCGAAACCAAAAGAAGTCTCGATCATATCATTTTTCAAGTCTCCGTCGATCGTTTTAGGACAGCCTATTACCTGTACGCCTGCACCAATCTTAGCATAGTATTCTGCTAACACACATGCGTTTGTATTTGAATCGTCACCACCGATAATTACCAAAGCAGAGATATTCAGTTCTTTCAGAATTTCAAGACCTTTATCAAATTGTTCTTCTTTTTCCAGCTTTGTACGTCCTGAACCAATCATATCAAAGCCACCTGTATTGCGATATTCATCAATTATGTCACTGGTTAGCTCCATATACTTATGGTCTACCAAACCGCCAGGGCCGAGAATAAAGCCGTACAAACGACTTTCCTGGTTCATATTTTTAATACCATCAAAGATTCCTGCTATTACGTTGTGTCCTCCGGGAGCTTGTCCTCCTGATAAAATAACACCTACATTGATGGGCGCATGATTTTGTTTTTCAGTTCCTTCTTCAAATTTAATTATGGGCATTCCATAGGTATTCGGAAAAAGTTTTTTGATTTCTTCCTGATGGGAAACCGATTGAGTCGGTTCACCTTCATCAATTTTTACAATACCTTTCAAAGTATTCGGAACTTTAGGCTCGTAAGCAGCACGAGCAATTTGCAAAGCGCTTTTTGTCATGTTCATTCAAGTTTTATGTGTTTGATTTGCCTTATCGTATTTTTAAGAGTCACAAATTTCGTGTTTTTTATCTTCATATGAAATATAATTAAGAAAAAAAATTTACTTTTGATAAACGAATAAAGTGGGTAGTTAATAATTTGAGATGTTGTTTAGCTGCAATATCCTATTTACGAGCCACTGAATCAGCAAATTGCACTATG
>JAJBTS010000249.1 GCA_020860885.1 Bacteroidales bacterium | reverse complement strand
GTACAACGATATTACCCTACTATTAATGTTAATTGGATTTGAATGAATTGCTCCTTACAAACTCTTTATTATCTGTATTATCACCTACAAACAAATTATTACATCCATGAGTAAAGAATTAAGACAAAAAACTCCTGCATCTATTGAGATTGATGATAATCTGTAAGATCAAGAAGAAACATATACACCCGATTGTATATTAAGTAAATTATGAATAATTAGACTATTTTTTAATTAAAAAAGTATTTATGAGAACATTTAAGACGAAGTACAAAAGTACATGTAAGAACAGACATTGGTTTTTAACCCTCACTTTATTCCTGCTTATTCCATCCTCCCCCTTATTAGCGCAAGTGACCGTTGGCGGCACCACAGACCCACAAAATTTTTCTATATTGGAGATCGTAACCGGATATTCCGACAGCAATGGGAAGAGTGATGGAGGAACTGAATTTGGCGGACTCCGGCTTCCCCGGCTTACTACCGAGCAACGGGATGCACTCCAGGCTTCTTTTGGTAGTGAAATGAATGGTAAAGCCAAGGGGTTGACCATCTATAACATCACCAGCGACTGCGTAGAAACATGGAACGGTTCACTTTGGATCGGTTTATGCGGCCCAGCAGAGATAAGATTACTCTCCTGCGGAAACAATACTATTACTGTTACGGATGGTACGGAAATTACTTCCGGCAACACCTTTACCATTTCTTATTACGATAAAACAGGTGCAGATATTGTACTGACCGACGATCAGATTTTAAGTTCTACTTTGAACGGTTTAACTGTCAAGGCAAATGGCAATCAAACATTATCCGCAACCGATGGCAATATAGATATTAAAGTTACAGGAACCCCAACTGCTACGGGAAATTTCACATTACCTTATACTGTAGCCGGAAAAACTTGTTCCATCCGTGTAATTTCCGTTACTCCTACAACTCTCAATATCCAGTGCCCCAGCACAACCCCTACAATTTCAGGGAATAAAGGGGTAGCTTTATCCGGTTCAACAGTGCTTATCCCTTATACAATCTCAGGAACTCCTCCCTTTACATTACCGGAAAGTTCTGATATTTTTAACGGCTTAACAGCATTGGTGCCGCAACAAACATTAACGGAGGCATCAGGAAACATCATCGCAATTATTACCGGTACACCTGTGGATAATACTCAAGGTATCTATACATGGTCTATACCTGTCGGAGAAACAACATGCAATGTAAACGTAAGCATTACTACTCCTCCTATCGGAACAACCTGTGGCAATAATAACATTCCAGGTATGGCATTTGTATTCAGCTATGGCGGCAAATGGTATGTAGTTAAGAAAAGCGAAATGATGAATTCCCGTTATTATGCAGCATTGAACGAACACGATTCGGAAGATGACGCTTTAAGAGATCCTGAGGCCGTACAATTTTGCTACAATCCACAGAGCTATTATATCTGCCTGCCTGTATACAATAGAGACGGATCCCGGTATGGCACTACCAATAATTATTTCAGCATGAATTCTTTCTCCGATGATAATAATGGGATATTGTCTTTCGAAGGATGTTCAGGTTCTATCCATGTATACGCCGGAGATGAAATGAGCTATTCCAACGGAGGCCTCGGTAAGATACCCAAAAGTGGAAAACTGGCACCGATAAGGGTTGGCGGTAAATTATATCTGGGTGCAGTTTCCGGCACCGGAGGGATCTTAACTACCAAAGGTCTGATGTACTAAAATCTCTTCTCTGAATTTAATATAGTGTGTTAGATTATTAATTAATGGGTAATAATTGGTTATCTGCAAATGAAGAGGGAAAGACTTGCGAGAAATTGCAAGTCTTTTTTCTTTTCACGACAAGACACTGCAAACTATTCATTGAGGTTCTTCTTCACACAATTCAGTAAAGGACAAGGTTTAACCATTCTGTTTTTAATATACCATTTACCCTTTCGGCTATCGGATTATCCCTTGGATCCCCCGTCTGTGTCATGCTGATACGACAGCCGTGGGAGGTTAACAGCCGGGTGTACTCCGGATAAGCATACTGTACTCCACGGTCGGAATGATGAATCAACCCCTGTAAAGAAAAACCCTGACTTAAAGACTGGTCTATGGCATTGCGTAAAGCTTGTTCGGTATGTTTATACTGTAAGCCCTCACCCAGCTGCCAGCCTACTATTTTTCGGGAATAAGCATCCGTTACCAGGGATAAATAACAAAACCTACGACCTTCTCCCTTCAGGGGGATATAAGTGATATCGGATACCCATAACTGGCAGGCAGAGGTTAAAGCCCGGCCACTACCCTTGACAAGGTCCGGATACTTACGGTAAGCATGATTCGAATCAGTAGTCTTTACCCGACGACGTTTCTTTATCTTTAACATAAGACCCTTTTCCCTGAGTAATCCAAAGAATGCATCACGGCCAAAGGGCAGAATGCCAAAATGAGCCTTTGCCATCTCATAGAGCTTAAAGCAGCCCACAGAAGGCATATCCTGACGGACGGATAACAGATAATGGTAAACTAATTCCTTATAGCTTTCACGAACATAATACGACTCTCCCCGCTGATAGTAGGATTGTCGTGTGACACCAAACAGACGGCAAACAAGACTCATATTTAAGCCTGAGTCTTCCTGTTTCAGCGACCGGACGGTTTGGTGCCAGGCTTTTTTCGGATAGGGATCTTAAACATATCTTCGGCTACATCAATCATCCGGTCGTAAGCACGGCTGCGTAACTGTTCTTCGGCCAACGATTTCTTTAACCGCTTTAACTCTAACTGCAAGGAGCGTATCTCTTCGCTTTCCGACTGTTTTTTACTCATTTCTTCTACCGGTTTAGGGGGTGAATCTTCCAGTCCAAAGATACGCATCCAATGCGTAATTCTACTTATACTCTTTAAATTATATTTCCGGGCAAGGAAATATTTACTGCGACCAGATAAATGTTCTTCGATGATTTGCAGCCGAAGAGAATCGGTCATCCCTTTACTTTTTTGCATAAATTATAAAAAGTTTTACAACCTGTAAACTTTTTTCAGTATAAGACACCTCTGTGAATTGGATTCTATAGAACAGGTCTATCAAACCCTGGTAAAGATTATTCACCTTTACAATACCCAAAGACCACATATGGCTTTAGGGATGGGTAAACCCGAAGAAAGGCATCATTTAACAGGGTAAAGTTTTGTGGGAATGATAAAAATAACGTTATTTTGTAGATAAGCAATTTAGTATCCCTTACCGCTCCCGGCGCCGGGAGCGGTAAGGGATACTAAAAACTGTAAACTCTTTTTAGTAAAACACCTTTAAGGTGTAAATACAAGTTAGTAATTAAAACAAAAGGTGTAAACCGTATTCAGTAAAGGACAAACGTACGTCTGGAAATTTATTTTCACAGTCTGAAAGTTTATTTCCAGAGTCAAAAAATATTTTTTCAGACTCTGAAAATTTACGTACAGACGTACGTAATTATAAAACACTTTTTAAACGTTTCAATTAATATTACGAAGAATCTTTACTGTTAACAGTAAACAGTTGTTCTCAGAAATACAATTACTCTTGACCTTGCTTAAAAAAAGAAGACGGAAATTACTTTCCGCCGCCTTATTTGTTTTCACAACGGAATAATC
>JAJBTS010000315.1 GCA_020860885.1 Bacteroidales bacterium | reverse complement strand
TTTTTGTGTCAACCTATGTCAGGACAAGACACGTTTAACTGATTACTGATTACTGCTCACTGTTTACTGGTGACTGTCCTGGTTCAGGATCAGTTCGATTACGGGAACTTCGACATTCGGTTTGTTAACCGGTAAAGAAATAATTACATCGTTTTCTCCAGACAGTTCGGCCATATTACCGGTCCCCTGAGTTTGTGTCCGGTATCTCAGTTCGGAATCGTCGTTCAATAATTGTGCGTATTGTATTTTCCCTTTCATATTTTTTATATGAAGAGATTTGAAAGGCCATTCCAGGATGTGAATATACAAGCGATGAGTTTTAGGATTGTAGGTAATGAGGCAATTCTGAGGCGCTTCGAATTCTTCAGGAGCCTGGGTGCATCCGTAAATCGAACGGTTATGAAATTTCATCCAGTTACCGATACCTTCCAGGCGGTCGTTTGCACGATCGTCAAAAACACCGCGTGCAGTAGGTCCTACATTTAAGAGCAGATTTCCTCCTTTGCTGACAGTCTCGATCAGCATAACGATCAACTAATGAACACTTTTCCAGGAATATTCATCGCGGTGATATCCCCAGGAACCGGAAAAAGTCTGGCAAGTTTCCCAATATGCGCGCTTGCCGTCTACCGTAGGCCACTCTTTCGGCATAAACTGTTCGGGAGTAACAAAATCCCATCCCCAGGAAGTATGACCCATATCCATCCGGTTGTCAATAATGATTTGAGGTTGTAACTGACGTGCGATTCGGACCAATCCTTCGGAATCCCAATCCTGGTATCCTTTACCGTTCTCTCCGGGATAAGAATAATCCATAAATAATTCATCTATAGGACCGAAATCGGTGAGAAGTTCGGTTAGCTGGTCTTTCATATATTTACGATAGCGATCCATATCGCGTCCTGCATTCAGTTTCTCCAGTTGCCCTGCATCGGTCGTCCATTGAGGATGTACACGGTCGACAGTAAAATCGGGATGATGCCAGTCAATAAGCGAATAATAGAACCCGACCCGTATTCCTTCGGCGCGGAAAGCGTCTACAAAAGGTTTGAGAACATCTTTACCATAGGGGGTATTCGTTATTTTATAATCCGTATATTTACTGTCCCACATACAAAAACCGTCGTGGTGCTTGGTGGTAAACACTACGTACTTCATTCCGGCCTCTTTCGCTTTCTTTGCCCATTCAACAGGATCGTACAGGTCCGGATTGAAAAAGTCGAAGTACTCCTGGTATTTTTCATCCGGAATCCTTTCGTTTTTTTTCACCCATTCGTGACGGGCAGGCATAGCGTATATTCCCCAGTGAATAAACATGCCGAAACGATCGTGTGTCCACCAGGACAACCTTTCTTCCTTTTGTTCATCGGTTTCCTGCGCCCAGCGGGGAGTAACCTGAGCATCTATACTATGAAAAGACCCACAAAAAATAACAATCAAAAGAATAACCGCCCGAACATTCATACTGATTTGTATTAATTATTTAATTCATGCAAATATATATATTATTTAATTTGTTTTACCATTTCCACCATCATAAAACCATTTTGCTTATCGTCCGCATATTCCCGGACAATTTCATAACCCTGGGATTGATACAGAAGGATATTGTGAAAACTGGTAGCTGCGGTAAACAATTGAAATTTACGTATAAAAGGATAATAACTTTCCACTTCCTTCAAAAGGCGTTTGGCTATTCCTTTTTTCCTGAAATCCTGATCCACCATGAGTTTACCGATCCACACGGTGTCGAGGCTCTGCCGTGATTTTACAGAACCCACGATCTTAGGACCGGAAACCGCTTTCAAAAATAAATACCGGTCGTAGTCTGCACATATCGATTCGTAGGTTTGCAGGAGAGGTTCTATTTCGTAATTCCCGTGAGCCTCCGCTTCACTGAGAAAGGCTTTCTTCTGCAAAGAAAGTATTTCTTGCAAATCTTCGAAAGAAGCTTGCTGTATAAGAATGTTATCTGATTCCATTATTTTTCATTGATTATTCTGCAAAAATCGTATTTGCCTATTACGACCTGATTGTTAATATAGTAGATTGAGGCAAAATCAAAATTATTCCTCATATCCTCCAACTGTTTAGTATATTCTGCCTTGACCGAGTTAAATTCAAACTCGTTTGCACTGCACTTCTCGTAGAGTGCATATACAGTACCAACCAAAAGCGACAAACAGCAACAAAGACTTAAAAAAAATCGATTCATTTTGTTCGTTTTTT
Source organism: Bacteroidales bacterium (assembly GCA_020860885.1). Lineage (GTDB taxonomy): Bacteria > Bacteroidota > Bacteroidia > Bacteroidales > Azobacteroidaceae > Azobacteroides. The sequence goes on along the minus strand of JAJBTS010000315.1, from coordinate 1,427 downwards.
GAAGAGGGTGCCCAAAAAGAACTTTCTGCCCCTAAATCCCCTAAAGGGGACTTCTTAAACAGTTGAATATCAACAGCCCCCTTTGAGAGTATTTACTTTTCGGACATCCTCGTGTGGTTTATATTTCATCAGCTTCCAACTGGCGACTGATAAGTTCTCGTAATTCTTCCTTGTTTGGAAGATACAACTGATATTTAGACACAAATAGTTGGCTACTCATCCCATAAGTGGCATATTCGACCAATAGTTCATCTTTCCCTTTTGACAAGATAATCCCAACAGGAGGATTGTCACCTTCGTAGTTTTCCTCTTTGGCAAAATACCCCATATACATGTTCATTTGTCCGATATCATCGTGTTTAACCTCATTAATTTTCAGCTCAATTAACACAAAACATCGAAGAATACGGTGATAAAATACCAAATCGACACGATAGTGAATATTGTTTATTGTAACTCTATATTGCCTTCCTACAAAAGTAAATCCCTTGCCGAGTTCCAGTAAGAATTTTTGCAGGTTATCAATCAAACGTGTTTCTAATTCGGTTTCAGAATAATTGCATGGCTCAGGGATTTTCAGAAATTCCAACACGTAAAAATCCTTCACAACATCTTCGGGACGTTCAATAATCTGTCCATGTTGAGATAGCTTCAGTATCTCTTCTTTATCCTTCGACAAAGCAAGTCGCATAAACAATCCCGAATCTTTTTGACGTCTCAATTCCCGAACACTCCAATTTTCCAATATACTTTGCTGGTAGTAAAACGAGCGTTCCAAATCATCATCAATTTTTAATAACTCACAAATATGCGACCATGACAATTTGTGTGACAGCGTCTCACAAATTGGATAACGAAGATATATCAGCCTCATATAGTTGAGGTTAGAACGGCTAAAGCCCTTTCCATGCAGTAGAGTCAAATCACGAGAAAGATTCTCCAGCAAGTTTAATCCATATTTTGCCCGCTGACTTCCTTCCTGTTCATACTCAACAATATATTTGCCTATATTCCAATTAGTTTCAATTAGAGATTCATTGACAGAACGGATTGCTTTCACTTGTCCTTCCACATATCTGTTAGAAATTCGGTCAACTAATCCTTTGTAGTCGGGATTCAAATTATCGGCTTTTACTACATCCATAAAAAATTCATCAAAATTGCATCACAAATTTAGTTTATTTCTCTCAAACTCATCGATTTTTTGAGTAAATATACTGATTATCACGAGAATTCCCCTCATACAAAGATAAGTTTAAAATTTCCGCACTACCCAGTAGACTGCTAAACATTACCACCGATTTGTAAATCAGCTTTTTACTCATTTTTAGGCCTTTCTTTCGCCCCCGAATTACATGAATGTCGATGTAATTATAAAACAAATTATTTTATACGGATAAACTCTGAATGACCATGAAGTGTTAATT
>JAJBTS010000160.1 GCA_020860885.1 Bacteroidales bacterium | reverse complement strand
ATTTATACCTTACTCCTCCTTTTACGCTTCATAACGATGAGTGTGACGGATCTTTTTCCTTGTATTACATCCATTTTTACGAACAGGCGATCCATAAGGAATCCATTTTCGACAAATACGATCTTCCGGTAAAAATCCGGGCCGATGAGCAGGCCGAACAATGGATCAAGCGTCTACAAGAGATAAACCCTGGCCGTCAACTGACCCATATCGATCCTAAAGTATACGATAATCAGCCGAATTTTTCACAATTTGTAGCCCATAACAACAAATTGCCATTGCATCTTTTTACGGAAAGCCAGGGGATATTATCTATCCTCATGTCCCGTTTTCTGGAATTTAGGAGCCGGAAAGCCTCTGATAAAGATGAAAGGATCATTAAGAGCTTAAAATACATTCACAGCCATATTAACTGCGATATCAATCTTTCTATATTGGCGGAGAAGGCGTGTGTTTCGGAAGATCATTTTATCCGTCTATTTAAAAAGGAGTTGAATCAGACTCCGATAAAATATATCAATGCTAAAAAGATAGAAAAGGCCCAATTGCTTTTAATAACCACGAATTGGCCTATCCGGGATATAGCAATGGACCTTGCAATGGATAATATTTCCTATTTTAATAAAATCTTCAAGCAGTATACGGGTAAAACCCCGTTGGAGTACAGAAAGCAATACGAAAAATAATCTGCTTACGGTGGATTATTTTTCCCGTATCTGTACACGCCGTATCTTACCACTGATCGTTTTCGGCAATTCTTCCACAAATTCAATGATACGCGGATACTTATAAGGAGCGGTAACTTTCTTAACGTGATCCTGTATATCTTTGATCAGTTCGGGACCTGCCTGAGTTTTGTAATCCGGAGCCAGTATAATAGTGGCTTTCACCACTTGTCCTCTTACCTCGTCGGGAGCTCCGGTTATGGCACATTCCACCACAGCAGGATGGGTCATCAGTGCACTCTCTACTTCGAAAGGGCCGATGCGGTAACCGGAACTTTTGATCACATCGTCGTTTCTTCCGACAAACCAGTAGTATCCGTCTTCATCCCTCCAGGCAATATCGCCGGTATGATAAATGTTATCCTGGTAAACACTTTCCGTCAGCTCCTTGTCGCGGTAATACCCCATAAAAAGGCCTACAGGCTTAAACTTATCTGTCCTGAAAACAATTTCGCCCTGTTCTCCGTCTTCACAGCTTCTTCCGTCGCCGGTAATAAGATCCATCTCATACGCCGGACTGGGCATTCCCATAGAACCCGGTTTCGGCTCCATCCATGGGAAATTGGCAATCGTGACCGTTGTTTCTGTCTGACCGAAACCTTCCATCAGCTTTAATCCTGTGGCTTTCAAGAAAGCTTCGTATACGGAAGGATTCAACGGTACTCCTGCAATTTCACAATACTGAAGGGTAGAGAGATCGTATTTAGTAAGATCTTCCCGGATCATGAAACGATAAACAGTAGGAGGGGCGCAGAAAGAAGTGACTCTATGTGTTTCGAGAATTTTCAATAAATCGGCAGGGATAAACTTTTCGTGATCATACACGAAGATACAAGCTCCCATGATCCACTGTCCGTATAATTTTCCCCAGGCAGCTTTGGCCCATCCTGTGTCGGCGAGGGTAAGATGGATACTGTTTTCATCCAGCTTTTGCCAATATCCGGCGGTAATGATATGTCCTAACGGATACACAAAATCATGAATAACCATTTTAGGGTTGCCAGTAGTCCCTGAAGTAAAGTAAAGAAGCATAATATCTTCGTTCTTATTTACTGTTTCAGGTCTTTTAAAGGGAGCGGCATTTTCCAAACCTTTTCTGAAATCTTTCCATCCTTCCGGCACTTCCGGGCCTATGGAAATACGGTGCTTCAGAGTAGGACATTCGGGTTTGGCGTCATTGATATGCCCGATGATAAGATCTTCACCCACACTTACTATCGCTTTAATATCGGCCGAATTGCAACGGTAAATAATATCTTTTTTGGTAAGTAAATGAGTGGCGGGAATAGCTACTGCGCCTATCTTGTGTAATCCCAGTATAGCGAACCAATACCAGTACCTGCGTTTCAGGATAAGCATTACCATATCCCCCTTGCCTATACCTAACGACTGGAAGTAGGAGGCCGCTGCGTCACTTTTTTCCTTTATATCGCGAAAAGTGAAGGTGATTTGTTCGCCTAGATCGTTTACCCAATACAAAGCATTTTTATCAGGATGAGATGTCGCCCATTCGTCTACAATATCGTATGCAAAGTTGAAATTATCAGGAACTTCTATTTTGAAGTTCGCTTTGAAATCAGCCTGATCTTTAAATTCTGTTTGTTTGATATATTTTTCTACCATTATTTATAATATTATTGCCAGGAATTTTACAGGTTTATTATCTAAAGCTTTCATTCCGTGAGGGAACGAGGAATCAAAATAAATACTATCTCCCGGGTTCAGGATTAATTCTTTATCTTTGAGTTTAAATAAAAGTTTGCCTTCCAGGACATAATTAAATTCCTGTCCTTCATGGCTATTTAAATAGATGGGGTTTTCATTCGGTTCCACGGTAACTTCAAACGGTTCGGCTTTCGGGTGTTTGTATCCACTGGCTAGAGCCTGGTATTTGTAAGCCTTTGTCCGTTCCACACTGGTTCCGTGTCCGTAGCGTGTCAGGAAATAAGAATTCATACGGGGCTCTTCCCCCGACAGCAGGGTGGAGGTATCTACTGCAAAATGCTGGGCAATATCAAAGAGATAACTCATAGGAATATCCGTATCGCCCGATTCGTAGCGTTTAATCTCATCTTCCCCTCTGTTAATTTTCCGGGACATTTCTGGGATTGAGAGATCCAATGATTCTCTTAATCCTTTTAGCCGGTTGGCAATTTGTTGCATTTGTTCGCTCATCTCTTCTATAATTTGGATAACTCAGGGAATGAAGGAATGGCCTTCTTCCTTTCGTTGGTTATTTTGCTGTAATATGAAAACACGCTTGTTTCCTCTCGTGTTTAACGTAACATAAATCTTCTTTCCGGAGGTCTCTTAAAACAGCAGCTAAAACTTTTTTGAGTTGGTCTTCCGTGAGGTCTGTTTTACTTTTGCTGTCTTTAATAAACCGTCGCCACGAAATATCGACGGTCGTACCGTACATATGCGCCGAATTGAGGGAAGCATTTACATTCCTCTGCCCGAGCCGGCGAACGTCGTCTTTGGTACGGGTAACACTGGTAATCAGGATTTTATAATGAGGCGCATTCAGGCTTTTGAGTGAATCGGCAAAATTCTTTGAAATTTTATTTACCAAAGCTTCAGCTTCCGGAACCACGAAAGGAATGGAATGGGTAAGTTCGTCGACCTCGTAATATTTGCAGGATTTGATTTCTTTCAATTGTTTCTTCATGTGCTCCGCTTCGTCACGGTCGGCTACAGGCTGAATGCCGATTTTATGGGCAGCGCTCAGGTGGAGATCGTTCAGGTCATTGAAATCCTTGTTGTAGTTCCCTATGTAACGGATCGGTTTTAATTCTTTTTCCTGCGAGCAAGAGTTAAAACTAAGGGGTAATAAAAGAATAATAAAAAACAGATAGATATGTGTTTTTGTGAACATGAACGGTAATTTTGTTTTATTTTGACACAAAAGTATCAAATCTGTTGCAGAAACCCAATGGAT
>JAJBTS010000093.1:407-3669 GCA_020860885.1 Bacteroidales bacterium | reverse complement strand
ATATTTGTCATGTATTAGAACCCCCAGATATAGTATCTTATATGCTATATCAGGGGGTTTTTTATTGTGGAAGTTTATTATTATTTACTTTAATTATTGAAATCATGAAAAAGATTTGTTTTTTTCTGGCAATGGCTCTGGTAGGGCTGTTCGTTACCACAAGTTGTTCGAATGAGTTTGAACCCGACACTATGGATAAAAGTTCCCGGTTGGATGAAAGTTCCCGCGGCGTATTAAGAGATTTGTTGATGTTGCAGCCTTATAACAACACAGAGGAATTCCATATAACCACATTTCCCGATGGCCTCCCCGGCCAGGGCTATCCCGTCGGGTGGTGGGGATGGACCATGGCTCATCGGCGAAATCACCAGCTGTCGTTTGGATATTGGACCAATTCCGGATATAAACAACGTGCCGAAACTGCGATAAAGTTTGATTTATCCCGTTTGCGTGCAGGAGATGTAATTAAAAAAGCTACCCTGAGATTGTATTCTATACCTACGCCGGTAGAGGCTCATTATGGCACTGCTAATACCGGAAGCAATAACGCTTTTTATATCAGTCGGATTACAAACGCGTGGACTTCCAGTAGTACAGGAGTATATCCGGTTGTGGAAACCACCGGCAGGGTACTTGTTCCGCATACCAGCCAAGGGTCGCTTAATGTGACTGTTGATGTAACTGCTATGGTGAAAAGAATGATTACGAACGGTAATTATGGATTTCTTTTCCGTTTTCAAGACGGTAAACCGTATACCTCACGCTATTTTTGTAATAGCGGATATCCTGATCCTTCCATGAGGCCATCGCTTACTATAGAATTTAATTGAGAATAAAATGCAGTAAGAATATACCTGTCATTTAATTAATAAGTATCTATAAATATTAAAGTCGTTTAATAGAAGTAAAAATGACAACCAAAACACGAATGGTCGGAGGAAATTTCTTCCGACCACTCGTGGTGAACAAATCACCCTTTTTTATTGATATTGCTTTTATGCACCGGTCCAGCCACCATCGACCGTAACCACCGTTCCATTCACAAACCGGGCTTCATCACTGGCTAAGAAAGCTATCACATACGCCACATCTACCGGATCTCCTGCCGGGCCTGACGCCACATACTGCATCAACGCTTGCATTCCTTTCTGATTGGGTTGTATAAGCGTATTACCAATATTGGTATTTACTCCTCCCGGGGCCACCGCAACGGCGCGGATATTATCTTCTCGGTACACGGAAGCGATATTTTTCGTCAGACCGATAATAGCATGCTTGCTGGAAACATAACTAACACCACCCCTTGCTCCGAACATACCTCCTACCGATGCTGTATTAATAATTACTCCCGGTATTTTCTTTTCCAGCCAGAAATTAATCACCAACTGAGACAACATAGTAGGACCTTTCACATTGACATCCATTACTTTCTGCCATAAATCCAGATTGAGGTCTCCTACCGTCATGAAATTATCAAGAATCCCGGCATTATTAATCAGAATATCTATGGACCCGAATCTTTCAATCGTTTTCTTTACCAAATTCTCCAGATCTTCTTTCTTAGAAACATCTGCCTGAACTCCTAACGCTTCACATTTCTTACAATCGACAATGTTATTTACAACCCGCCCGATAGAATCCTTATTCAAATCGGCGATAACCACTTTGGCTCCTTTTTCTGCAAATAACTTTACAATAGCTTCACCCATACCCGAACCGGCTCCGGTTACAATAGCAATTTTTCCTTCTAATGATTTCATGGCGATAATTTTTTAATGGTTAATAATAAGAATATATATCTATTTCAAATCTCTTCGTTTGTTAGGAACAGAACCGGAGGTTTTGTCTTTAAAAATAATCCGAGAAATAAGGAGACTGATCCGGAATAATTTCTTCTAATAAACGTAAAGTAGCAGCATCCGTATTCAGTAATTCCACCTTCTTTAAGTAGGATGGATTCCTATAACTCATTAATAAGGTGGTCAACGTCTGAATATCAAGAGTTACTGCTTTTCCTTCAGGTTCTTTACTTACTTTTACAGGACCGTCTTTCTCTTTGCTGACAGTAAAAATTCCGTTGTTCCATTCGGCCAGGGGATCTGTTACTATAAAATGAAAAGCCGGGATAGATCCTTCAAACGGATATTTCTGAAGAAAAGCCTCTAAATCTACAATACGACCCATGTAATAAGGTTCTATAGTTTCTTTTATATGACCATCGTCCAATAAGAACGCAAGCGGTTCATTCACATAAATATCACCCTTTACCCAATCGATCATAGAGAAATGTGCATGAATAAAATTCCACAAGCCTTTCCGGGCTTCCTGATTCATCCAGATTATTTCTTTAATGGAAAATACATCTTCTTCTATCCAATACAAAACATAACCCTGAGGTCTGTCTTCACTGTCATAATAAACTCCAGCAGTATATTTTTCTTCATTCTCCCAGCGCCAGTATTCATCCCACTCGAATTTACCCCGTATCATCGCACCATGATTAGTACGTGCAAAGCGGTTGTAAGTCTGTTTGACATCTTCAGCATCCACTTTAAGTCTTTCTATATGCCCGGGCACATCCGACACAGAAGGAAGTTGAGTATCTTTGATTTCAAAAGTGAGATGATCGGAAATTATTTCCCAGCCTTTCCTTCTGTAATAGGGAATAGAATACGGATAAAGGTATGAAATGAGTTGTCCGTTCTTACGCATTTTTTCCAAAGCCAATTTGATCAGATCATTCATCAAACCTAAATTGGCATATTCCGGATAAGTACCGACTCCGGTTATTCCTCCCATTTTGAAAATTTCTCCGTGAATGTTTACCTGAAACGGGTAGATACATATCTGTGAAACCAACTGGTCGTCTTCCGTGAACCATCCAAAGACATCCGCTTCTTTAAGTATAGGCCGTTTGGAACGAATCAATTCTCCTTCTTCATATCCGCTTTCAAAAAGCTGAAACCGGCTAACCTGAAAAACGTAACGTAATAATTCATTGTATTGATCAATATCTTCCAATTCTACTGACTTGATCTTTAATCGTTCTTTAACATGGGTATTCGGCATAACTATTCAGATTAGTTATACAAATATACATTTTATTGAATGCATTGTCTGATTTTTTTAAAATTATTAAAATATCCTTTCCGTATGCAATAATTTATTTGAAAATATTAACACAAAAACACGTATCAAAAACCGGGAAGGCAGATATCAATTATAAATAAATATTTAGATATTCAAATAAGTAGCAAACAGA
>JAJBTS010000093.1:0-397 GCA_020860885.1 Bacteroidales bacterium | reverse complement strand
GAATATAAGGGATAAATAAGTAAGAACTCCATTTCGATACCTCATAGGCTTTTAGAGCATAGAATATTACAACTATGTCGAGCAAAAATATATCGATAAGCCCCAGAAGCGGATTCCTGAAATAGAAAAAGCATAAACTCCAGCCAAAATTGAGAATCAGCTGAACGATAAACAGGATAATCAAATCCCTCTTATAAGTCCTCTTTATAAGGATCAGACCAATGGATATACTCATACATACGTACAATATATTCCAGGCTATAGGAAAAATAATATTAGGAGGAGTTAAAGACGGCTTAATCAGATTCGGATACCATTCCTCTATAGCACTGCTTTGAAGACGCCTGGCGATAAAGCCTAAAGAGAAACAGATTATTAACCGTATAACAAATGATAA
>JAJBTS010000262.1:4686-19861 GCA_020860885.1 Bacteroidales bacterium | reverse complement strand
AGTTAAAGATATGAAGCCGGATAACAGAGAATATCCGATATACAACTATTCAGATATTTTTTCAAAATATTTCTTTCAAAAGGATACGGATAATTTACGCAACTGCCCCGAGCATGTACTAATATTTGTCTTTTCAGGCGAACTAACCGTATATTATCACGACCTTACAGTAACGGTCGGCAAGGGAGAGTATATCTTTCTCCGGAAAGATGTAAATACCTTGCTGGTCAGGAAATCACTGAAGAACGAACCCTTTCGCAGTGTATTTATGGGACTCAGTATTAGTTTTCTGCGGGAGTTCTACCGGAACATGAATAAAAACAAAATGCCGGAAACTAACGAAAAATTTCAGAAAAATGTGATTGAACTAACGAAAAACCCCTATCTCGATAGTATCTATATATCGATGTTGCCTTACCTGAAAGACAATCTCAAACCCATGCAGCCCATACTGGAAATAAAAATGATGGAAGCCGTACTGGGATTATTATTGCTCGACGAGCGTTTTTACCCTTGTCTGTTCGACTGCTGCAAGCTCTGGAAAGACGACATCATGAAATTTCTGAACCAGAATTATACAAGTATGGTTCGTTTGGGCGAAAATGAAGGGGCCTCCCATTCCTTATGGATTATATCTAAAAAACTGGAAACGGCTTACACAAAAATGCAGCAGGGAGAAAAGGTGGCCGATATTTATATTGAAGTGAGCTACAAAGATGTAGTACGTTTTATAAAAGCCTTCGAAAGACAATACGGATTTTCACCTCTAAATTAAAAAAACAAAAACAATAATTTATAATAAAAATGAATATATGAAACCGAAAATTATTTGTCATATGATCAGTTCTGTCGACGGCAGGCTGATAGCAGACCGTTGGAGTAAACCTTTTGACGGAACCGAACAGGATAAAATTATTGAGTCTTATTACCATATCGAAAAGGAATTAGACATATCCGGCTGGATCGTAGGACGTAACACCATTCAGGAAGATTTTGAAGACGGCATTTTCGATTACGAAAAATACCAGCCTGCCGCAGAATTTAAGACCTACATAGGCAACCGCGACAGTCGCCAGACCGGTATTGTGTTCGATGCCAAAGGTAAAACACTTTACCAAAGCGGTAAGCTGGGAGACAGTAATATAATAGCCGTATTGGGTGAAGGCGTCTCGGAAGAATATTTGTCGCTTTTGAGAGAAAAAGGTATATCCTATCTGTTCGCAGGAAAAAACGGCTATGACCTCGACAAAGCTGTTGAAACACTTCATTCGGAATTTGGCTTCAACCACTTACTGCTCGAAGGAGGAGGGGTTATCAACGGTATGTTCCTCAAAGCAGGTCTTATCGACGAACTTAGCCTGTTGATATATCCCGGTATAGACGGTTTATCGGGTGTCTCTTCTATCATCGAATATAAAGGGGAACCCGGTGAACTACCTGCACAAAATCAGGCTTTGGAACTGCTATCAGTCAAAGAATTAAGCGACGGAGTTGTCTGGTTATTGTATAAATTCCATACGCTTAAATAAATGTATAGAGAAGTAATCACACATAAGAAAAAATAAGAACAATGGAAAAGCTTTTAGAACACAAGCGTAGCAGCTTACTCGTATTTATATTAACCGTCGGAGTCTTCGGTATCATCAACACGGAGATGGGTGTAGTCGGCATCATACCGCTTATCGCAGAAACCTTCAACGTTACCGTACCCCAGGCCGGATGGACAGTCAGCGCCTTTGCCTTTATGGTAGCCATAGCAGGCCCCATTATGCCGTTGCTTTTCTCGGGTATCAACCGTAAAAAGGTGATGCTGCTTGCACTGGCCGTATTTGTTATCAGTAACATTATCTCGATGGTTACCACCAACTTTACAGTAATATTGATTGCCCGCATCATTCCCGCCATATTCCACCCTATTTATGTATCTATGGCTTTTTCCGTTGCGGCCTCTTCCGTTCCCAAAGAACAGGCGCCGAAAGCGGTTTCAAAAATCTTTATCGGCGTATCTGCCGGAATGGTGCTTGGTGTACCCGTAACCAGCCTGATAGCCAGCGAAACCAGTTTCTCCGTGGCCATGCTTTTCTTTGCAATAGTCAATGCACTCGTATTCATTGCAACTATATTTTTAATACCTTCTATTCCGGTAAAAGAAAGACTCTCCTACGGAGCGCAACTCCGTGTATTGAAAAAAGCTATTACATGGAACTCCATCATTGCCGTAACCTTTATCAACGGAGCCATGTTCGGATTCTTTAGTTTTATGTCTGATTATCTGAATAATATCACCGGTTTGTCATTCAAAGTTATCAGTATCATGTTGTTTATCTACGGCGGGGCTAATATTATCGGTAATCTTATTGCAGGTAAACTCCTTGTGCAGATACCCTCGAAAACCATCAAAACAATTCCCTTTCTGATGATAGCCGTATATGTGGCATTATTCTTTTTAGGCGAGTATATGCTTGCTATGGGAACCATCCTCCTGATACTGGGAATCCTCGCTGGAATAGCCAGCAACAACTGCCAGTATATGATAACACAAGCGGCACCCGAAGCGCCCGATTTTGCCAATGGTTTGTTTCTGACTTCTACCAATCTCGGAACAGCAGTCGGAACAGCCTTCTGCGGAATGTTTATAACCCAGTTAGGTACACGCTATGCCCTGATGGGAACATTTATATTCTTAATTCTGGGAATCCTATTTGTATTCCTGAGACAATATAATGAAAGGAAATCAAACCAAACCGTTACGAAAGATAATTAACTAATTCGACCTCGTATAGTTATGCACGTATCGGAACAATCGATAATCCTTCAAAACTTGAAGCTATACCCGGATCAGGTAGCCTTACGGTTAAATTTAAATTAGAATAACAAATAATCACTTCATGACAGACTCTATTATCCCGGTAACTCCCAAACAAAGACATATCATTCTTGATACACTCAGAGGGTTTGCTTTATTCGGCATCTGCCTTGCTAATTTCTCTGAGTTTTCACTTTATTCTTTTCTCGACACGGATACTCAACAAGCTATGCCTACAGCGGCTGTAGATACTGTAGTTAAATACCTGCAATATATATTTGTGGATGGTAAGTTTTATACTATCTTCTCCCTGTTGTTCGGTATCGGTTTTTCAATCATCCTGTCTAATTCAAAACAAAACGGTCGCAACGGCATTAAAGTTTTTTACCGCCGGATGTCCATCCTGTTTATTATCGGGCTGTTTCATCTCCTGTTCTTGTGGGCAGGCGATATATTGATACTCTATGCTTTTGTGGGTTTCTTTCTACCTTCGTTCCGTAATATTTCGGATAAGAAACTCATTGCCTGGGCTGTAATCATGCTTTTAATACCGGTTGCCATCGATGCAGGGGTTGAAATCTTCCGGTGGAATCTGGCTGCACCTGCCATTTCAGCGACCCAATACTTTCATGGTCGGTTCGGAATAAACGATACTAATTTCCCGGTATGGTTGGCTGAAAGCCAAACTTATCCGGATGTCCTTAAATTCAATCTGGCAGGGTCCTTTATCCGTATGCAGGAATTTATGGAAGGAAACCGCGCATTTAAAGTACTCGGATTGTTCCTACTCGGACTCTATATCGGCAGGAAAGGAATCTATGCTCATTTGCAGGAAAACACCAGTCTTCTGAAAAAAACAATCAGATATGGCTTTATCATTGGCTTTCCGGCCACGTTATTATATGCGTGGAGCGCCATAAACGGACGGCCTTTCGGATTAGCAGCACATTCTGCTATCTATGCTGTAAGTGTTGTTCCTTTCAGTTTCTTCTACATATCAGCTATCTGCCTCTGGTATATCAAAAACAAAGAAAGAAAAGTTTTCAGAGTATTTGCTGCTCCCGGACGGATGGCTCTTACAAATTACCTGATGCAGTCTCTTTTCGGAATGATTATATTTTATGGCATAGGCTTCCAGCTTGGTGCACGCACGGGGCTTGTGTATGTAGAACTTATTGCGGCTACGGTATTCGCTATCCAGATAGGTTACAGCTACCTGTGGCTGCACTTCAACCGTTTCGGCCCGTTTGAATGGGGATGGCGCATGCTTACTTACGGCAAATGGCTCAGGCTCGTTAAATAATGTGATAAAGTTACTGTGAGCTTAAGAACAAAAGTATTTGACCCTGACAGCAAATTATATCTAATCAGTTACCCCTACATTTGTATAATCTATAAAAGATTGATCTGAATAACAATAAAAAATTAATAAGATGAAAGAAGTAATTAAAGACACCTTTTTTGAGGGAGAAAGACCCCTATTTGCAACCAACGATATCCGCCTTGAAAACGTTAAATTCTATCCTGGCGAATCGGCATTAAAAGAATGTAAGAACATTCAGGCATACAAAAGCGAATTCATGTGCAAATACCCCTTCTGGCACAATGAGAATGCACAGATCGAAGATTGTTTGTTTACGGTTTACAGCCGTGCGGCTATTTGGTATTCGAAGAATGTGAGTATGATAAACTCAAAAGTAGAAGCTCCTAAAATGTTCCGCGAAATAGACGGATTGTACTTAGAAAACGTTAAACTGACTTCAGCAGGAGAAACCCTTTGGAATTGCCGGGACATGAAACTTCACAATGTTGAAGCCCGTGGTGGGGATTATATCTTTATGAATGGTATCAACATCGACATCGATGGTTTTTACTTGCAAGGAAATTATTCTTTCCAGGATGCCAGGAATGTAGTAATCCGCAACGCAAGATTAGATTCCAAAGATGCTTTCTGGAAAACAGAAAATGTTACTGTGTACGATTCCGAACTGAACGGTGAATACCTCGGCTGGCACTCCAAAAATCTCAAACTCGTGAACTGCAAGATATCCGGAACTCAACCACTGTGTTACTGTACCAACCTGATAATGGAGAACTGTACCATGGCTGAAGACTGTGACCTGGCATTCGAGTACAGCACGTTAGAAGCTCAGGTAAACAGCAACATCACCAGCATCAAGAACCCAACAAACGGATGGGTGATATGCAATAGCGTAGGTGAAGTAATTATTGACAAGAACTGTAAGAATCCTGAAGGTTGTAAAATCAGCACGAAGAAAGAAGCGTGTATCGCATCGTAAAATCATTGCCACCCAACGCGACCGGTTAATACGAGCATTAAAGAAAATAAGAACCCAATTCGGAGAATAAACTTAAAAAGAGGAATGGAAGCGCGGAAATTAAATATCATCATTGCCTATTTCCTGATTTATGTAGTCTGGGGGTCCACCTATTACTTTATAGGGGTAGCTTTGAAAGGACTACCGCCATTTCTATTGGGCGCTTTCCGTTTTACCACTGCGGGATTAATATTATTACTTTGGTGCTGGCACAAGGGAGAACCCGTATTCAAAAAAAGCCTGGTTAAGAAATCAGCCGTCAGCGGCATCGTACTTTTATTTATTGATATGGCGGTAGTCATGCTGGCTCAAAAATACGTCAGTAGCAGCCTTGTGGCTATTATTGCCAGTTCCACCGCTATTTGGATTATGGCATTGGACGTTCCGATGTGGAAGAAAAACTTCCGCAGTCCTGCGGTTATCCTCGGTATCGTTATCGGTTTTCTGGGAGTGATGATGCTTTATATCGAACAGTTTAGTTACGACAGTGCTGAAGAGAATCACCGGGAATATGGAGTATTGTTACTTCTTATCGGTTGCATTTCCTGGGCATTAGGAACACTGTATGCCAAATACCGTTCCTCGGGTGAGGAAGAAATAAATGCTTTTGCCGGTTCGGCATGGCAAATGCTTTTTGCAAGCGCTGCATTCTGGATATGTGCAACGATGAATGGTGATATAATGAATACAGATTTAAAGGCCGTTCCGACAACATCATGGCTTTCTTTGGCCTATTTAATAACATTCGGTTCCATTATGGCATATTCCGCCTACGTATGGCTGCTCAAAGTGCGTCCTGCAACGGAAGTCGCCACACATGCCTACGTTAATCCTTTTATAGCTGTGTTCCTGGGAATGTTTCTTGGAAAGGAAGACGTAACATGGATACAGATTGCCGGTTTGATTGTAATCCTTTTAAGTGTGATGCTAATAAATAAATTTAATTACAATCGAAATGCTATCAAGCCAAAGTAAGATTATAAGCCGAAAGTTTCAGTTTATGCTTGAAACTTAGAATGGAAATGCAACCAGGAAGGTATGTATTTCACTGCAATAAATTTATACATTAAAAATAAAAAGATTTATGAAAGTTCGTATGTTGTACATCATTTTATTCACGGGTTTTGCGTTGACAGCCGGAGCCTGTAGTACCGACGATGATCCCTTAGGTACGGAAATACCGGCACCGAATCCGGAGCCGGCGCCTGAACCTGAACCCCAACCCGGTAACAGAAGTTCTCTCATTCTATATTTTTCACGCAGTGGAAATACAAGAAGTGTGGCAAACGAAATCCAGACGCAAACAGACGGTACAATCATCGAAGTAGTACCTACAACCGCCTACCCGTCTGATTACGACGAAACTCTTATAAGGGCACGCGGAGAAATAAGCGCAATTGATAGCAATGGTACTTATCCGTCCATTACGACAACAGTCGACAACTTCGACGATTACGACATAGTATTTATTTGCGTTCCGTTGTGGTACACCCGTATGGCAACACCTATGCAGTCTTTCCTGAACAGCCACAGCGAGAAACTCAAAGGAAAACAGATAGCCCTGGCGGTAACCAGCAACAGCAGTGGAATTTCATCCGTTGTTGCCGATGCCAAACGCTTATGTTCCGGCTCCACCTATACAGGCGAAGCCCTCTGGATAAGAGCATCCCAGGTTGCAAGCGCTCAGGGTTTGGTAAAAACATGGCTTGAAACACTCGAATTAAATAATAATCAAAATAACTCAGGAATGTTTGACTTATCGAAAGAAGAAAACGGAAAAGCCCCCACTATAAGGCTAAGTAGCGGATATGATATGCCGATTGTCGGACTAGGTACATACAGCCTTTTGGGAGATGTATGCGTTAGTTCCATAAAAGCAGCCTTGCAAAGGGGCTTCCGCAAGATTGATACCGCTAATATGTATCACAACGAAGAGAGCGTCGGCAAAGCCGTACGTGAGTCAGGCATTCCCCGCGAAGAGATATTTGTCTGCACCAAACTCTACCCCAACCAATTTGCCGATGCGGAAAACGCTATCGAGCTGGCATTGCAGAAACTTGACCTTGAATATATCGACCTGATGCTTCTTCATCATCCCGGCTCAAATGACGTTGCAGCCTATAAAGCAATGGAAAGAGCTGTAGCAGCAGGGAAGATCCGCTCTATCGGACTCTCGAATTATTACATTAAAGAAATGAGCGAATTCCTGCCGCAAATAAGCATTCGTCCGGCACTCGTACAAAACGAGATTCATCCCTATTATCAGGATACAAAGGTAATCGAATATATGCACAAAGAAGGAATTGTGGTCGAAGCATGGTATCCACTGGGCGGCAGAGGGTATACGGCAGCCTTATTCAATGATCCCGTGATAACGGGAATAGCGAAAGCCCATGGCAAATCTTCCGCTCAAGTGATTTTAAGATGGGATTTGCAGAAAGGTGTAGTTGTCATTCCGGGCTCAAGCAATCCGGCCCACATTGAGGAAAATATTTCCATATTCGATTTTGAACTGACAGGAGATGAAATGAACAGAATTAATGCGCTTAATAAAAATGAAAAACACGATTGGTATTAAATGAGCTTTTCAACGAAAGAATTTGAACCTCTCAACAAACAATCAATTATCAATTATCTCTAACTTTGCATTATCAATAAAAAGAAGTTAGATTTACAATAAAATAAAAATATGAAAAAAATAAGCCTTTTAGTAGCCGCCGCTCTTATGATTTTAGGGCAAGCCTACGCTCAAAATAATAACAACAATCAAAATTCAGTAAATATGAGAACAGCAGAAGAATACACTTTCCAGTTAAGTGATCAGGTTACCCGCCAGAAAGTAACTTTTAAGAACCGGTATGGAATTACATTGACCGGAGATTTGTATACACCTAAAAACGCTTCAGGTAAATTAGCTGCAATCGCCGTAAGTGGACCTTTCGGTGCGGTAAAAGAACAGCCTTCGGGATTGTATGCCAATCAGATGGCCGAACGAGGATTTATAGCATTGGCTTTTGATCCTTCTTACACAGGAGAAAGCGGCGGAGAACCCCGCTATGTAGCCTCGCCGGATATCAACACCGAAGATTTCAGCGCAGCGGTAGATTTCCTTTCCCTGCAGGATAATGTAGATCCCAACCGGATTGGAATCATCGGTATTTGTGGATGGGGAGGTCTGGCAATCAATGCTGCTGCCATGGACATTCGCATCAAAGCAACCGTAGCATCGACCATGTACGACATGAGCCGTGTGAATGCAAACGGTTATTTCGACGCAATGGATGCCGATCAACGTTATCAACTCCGCGAGCAGCTTAATGCACAACGTACAATAGATGCTAAAAACGGGACCTATGCACTGGGCGGCGGTGTGGTAGACCCGTTGCCCGACGATGCTCCGCAGTTCGTAAAAGACTATCACAGCTATTACAAGACCGAGCGCGGCTATCATCCCCGTTCGCTTAATTCCAATAACGGCTGGAACGTGACATCGCCACTCTCTTTTATCAACATGCCGCAACTCACTTATGCGGGAGAAATCCGTAACGCCGTACTTATCGTTCACGGAGAAAAAGCCCATTCCCGTTATTTCGGAGAAGATGCATATAAAAAGCTTAAAGGCGACAACAAGGAACTGATGATTATTCCCGGAGCCAGTCATGTGGATCTGTACGATCGTACGGACATTATTCCGTTCGATAAACTGGATTCTTTCTTTAAGCAGTACCTGAAATAAAACGTACGAATGGAAATCATCCGCATTATCGCATTATCAGTAAAAAAATAGTTGACAATAATTTAATCCCTGTCTTACGGGCAAGTCAGTAAACAGTTAGTATAAGGAGATGAAAAGAATAATTATTACAATAGTCAGTTTAGTTTTAATAACATCGATTTCACATGCCCAGAATGGGCATCAACCCGATACCACCCGTACAGCAAGTTCTTACAATCTTGATGAAGTGGTAGTAACAGGGTCAAGAATACCTGTTGAAAGAGAGATCATTCCTGTTCCCGTAAGCGTTATAAACCGCACAACCATTGAACGCAGCGATGAAACAAACCTACTCCCGGTACTGATGAAGCATGTACCCAGCCTGTTTGTAACATCGCGGGGTATAACCGGATATGGCGTCTCGGAAGGTTCGGCAGGCGGAATTAACCTGCATGGTTTTTCCGGTGGTGCAGGACGTGTACTCATCCTCATTGACGGACATCCGCAATATGCCACCATATACGGGCATCCGGTGGCGGATGCTTATATTGCATCCGAAGCCCAACGGGTAGAGGTTTCGCGCGGTTCGGCATCTATCCTGTACGGCTCAAATGCTATGGGAGGAGCTATTAACATTATCACCCGCAGGGCGTTGGAAGACGGAAACCGACTTTCCGCCCGTTTAATGGGAGGTTCTTACGGTACACAACGGTATACTTTAACCGACAGCTATCGCAACGGACGATTTTCAGGGGTATTCAGCGGTAATTACGAACAAACCGACGGACACCGTTCCGATATGGGTTTTAAGTCATTTAGCGGATATGGAAAATTGGGTTATGAATTAAACAAAGAATGGAAAATTACCGGAAATGTAAATATAGCCAAGTCCAAATCCCAGAACCCCGGAAGAATAAACGAACCTGTTTTTGATGCGAAAGCCGATGTTCTTAGAGGTATGTCGGGGCTCTCCATCGAAAATAATTATGGCGCTACCAGCGGAGCTGCTAACTTTTTCTATAACTGGGGCGATCATGAGATAAATGACGGGTATTCAACCGGAGAGAACCCGCAGCAATACCTTTTTATGTCCACAGATTATATGGCCGGAGTGAATATTTATCAGACGTATAATGTGTATGACAATATCGTACTAACCGGAGGTTTCGATATGAAACTTTACGGGGGCAATGCTTATCGTGGCGAACGCATTTATGCCGATCATGTAAAGCTGCACGAAATAGCAGGATACGTCCTTGCACAGCAAAAACTCGGCAGATCTATGTTTGAAGTAGGATTGCGTGTGGAAAACCATAAACTATACGGCACAGAATTTATTCCACAGGCAGGCTTTTCCTTGAAAGCTGCCGACAACACCAATCTGAAACTATCCGTATCAAAAGGTTTCCGTACCCCGAATATGCGCGAGTTGTATATGTATCCTACCTCCAATGAGGAACTCGATCCCGAAAATAGCTGGAGTTACGATTTCACTGTATCGCAGGGATTTCTGGAAAACCGTATAAATACCGAACTCACCGTGTTTTATATGAAAGGTGATAATATTATAACAAGCACACAGATCACTGAAGGATTTAGTGAACTGAGAAATACAGGCGAATTCACCAACAAAGGCGTAGAATTCAGCCTGAATTATCAAATACTCGATAACCTTGCCGTACATAGCAATTACAGCTACCTGCACATGGATAACGTGATAATCGGCGCACCTCGTCATAAATTCTATGCAGGCATCACTTACAACCCAGGCAAATTTTCTTTCAGTACAGGTACACAGGCAATTAACAAACTCTATCTGACCATCGGAGACAATCCGCAGACCAGCAGTTACATACTTGTAGATGCACGTGCCTCGTACAAAGCTTTGAAATGGCTCGATATTTTTGTCAAAGGTGATAACCTGACAGCCCGAAGCTACGAAACCATCCTAGGTTATCCGATGCCACGGGCTACGGTGATGGGTGGTATAAGTCTGAATATTTAATATTCAAATAATTCATATATAGAGTAAATTATAAATTAAAAAGTAATGAAAAAGACAAGTATTTTTTTAGCTACGCTGTTTGCACTCTGTGTATTTACAGCTTACGGATGCTCATCCAAAAATACAGAAGAAGCCGGAAACGGCCAAACCAATCAAGAAACGGATATGCCAAAAGTATATTTTACGAAAGAAATAACACCCGAAGCTTTGATGAAAATCTATAAAGCTCTGGGTCGTGAAGCCAAAGGCAATAATGTGGCCATTAAAGTAAGCACAGGTGAACCCGGCGGTAAGAATTACCTGAAACCGGCCCTTATCGGCGACCTCGTTAAATCCGTCAACGGCACCATCATCGAATGTAACACCGCTTACGGCGGCAACCGGGCTACAACCGAACTTCATCTCAAAGCTGCACGTGACCATGGTTTCTTTGATATTGCCGACGTGGATATCATGGATGCCGACGGAGATGTAGGTATTCCGGTAGTTGGCGGAAAGCATTTAAAAGAAGATATGATAGGTAAAAACTACCTCAACTACGATTTTACAGTAGTACTATCCCATTTCAAAGGACATGCCATGGGCGGTTTTGGAGGAGCCATTAAGAATATATCCATTGGTATAGCATCATCAAGAGGCAAGGTACGCATCCACTCGGCCGGAGCCAGCGATACCGATTGGGGAAACCCCAAGCAGGAAGATTTTCTGGAATCCATGGCAGAAGCCGCTAAAGCCGTTGCTGACCATGCAGGCGACAGAATACTTTATATCAACGTAATGAACAACCTTTCAGTAGATTGCGACTGCGACAGCAGTCCGGCAGACCCCGAAATGCACGATGTGGGCATACTTGCTTCACTCGATCCGGTAGCTCTCGACAAGGCTTGCGTAGATCAGGTATATGCTTCAAACGATCATGGTAAAATCCATCTGATTGAACGTATGGAATCACGAAACGGTATTCATACATTGGTGCATGCCGAAAATATAGGTATGGGTAGCCAAAATTATGAACTGGTAAGTATAGATTGAATTAAGAGCAATTTTTCATAAATAATAATAGTTAGAGTTGGTGTTTTAAAATCCTATGGATATAATGATTCATAGGATTTTATATTTTATAGGATGGAAAAGAGATATCTCGTAGATGGACTTCGTCAGGGAGGAACCTTTATTATATGTTGTACTCCGCTACATCGATAATTCCTGCCCGGATAGCATATTTTATAGCTTCGTGCATATTGTTGATCTCCAACTTACGGAATATATTTTTCCGATGCGTATTTACGGTATGGAAACTCAGGTTCTTCTCATAGGCAATCTCTTTGGTCGTTTTCCCTAAAGCAATTTCATGCAAAACCACTTTTTCTGATGCAGTAAGAACAATAGAAGACGTATCGTCAACTGGGGGGTACATCATTCAAAATCATTTCAGCCGATTCGCATATATAAGGTATGTTATCGATAAGATGCCTCAAAGCGCTTTCTATCTCTTTCCGGGAATCATGTTTCATCACTATGCTTATTGAAGGCTCTGTAATAAGGATATAACGTAAAAAATGTTTCCCCAGTTCTTCCGAAAAAAGGAGCCATGCAGAATATTTCGAGGCATATTTGAGGTTCAACATTTGCTGTACGGACACAAAGTCGAACAAAGTATAATCAAGTATCACCAAAGCATCCGGGTAAGACATTAATTTATCCTGCAATTCTTTTACTGTTTCTACCCGAAAAAAGGTGTCTATCCCCATTCTCCGGAGAACAGCAGCAATCCCCTCGCTGGTAATAAATTGTTTATCGGCTAATATACAAACTTTCATCTAAAAAATAATTAGGGTAAATTTAGGTATCCTTTTGCAAAAGTAATGATTAGGCAGGAAAGTAAATATACCATAAATGTGTTATTTTTTTATAAGAATTATCCATCTAAATTTGTACCAACTAAAAAAACAATAATATGGCTAAAATTGCAAGTAAATTAACAGAATTAATCGGGAATACCCCTTTATTAAAATTGGAATCATACAGTAAATCATATTCTTTCACAGCTAACCTGATAGGGAAGCTGGAATACTTCAATCCGTTGGGAAGTGTTAAAGACCGCATTGCGCTGGCAATGATAGAAGATGCCGAAGCAAAAGGAATCTTACGGCCGGCAGCCACCATTATTGAACCCACCAGCGGTAATACAGGAGTGGGATTAGCATTTGTTGCTGCAACGAAGGGTTACAACTTAATTCTTACCATGCCGGAAACCATGAGCCTTGAGCGGCGTAATTTATTAAAAGCATTGGGAGCTACCCTGGTACTGACACCTGGCAATGAAGGGATGAAGGGGGCAATCTCTAAAGCAAAATCCTTACAGCAAGAAATTGAAGGTTCGATTATCTTGCAGCAGTTTGAGAATGCTGCAAATCCCGCCGTACATATCCGTACAACAGCCGAGGAGATATGGCGGGATACCGATGGGAAAGTAGATATATTTGTAGCAGGAGTAGGTACGGGAGGAACCGTAAGCGGAGTGGGCAAAAGACTTAAAGGACTAAACCCGGCGATACAGGTGATAGCAGTAGAACCCAGCGAATCGCCTGTTTTATCGGGAGGAAATGCAGGACCCCATAAAATACAAGGAATCGGTGCCGGATTTGTGCCCGAAACCTATAATGCATCTGTGGTCGATAAGGTGATTACCGTAACCAATGACGATGCTATAAGAACCAGCCGTGAATTGGCGAAAACGGAGGGACTTTTAGTAGGTATCTCATCGGGGGCGGCTGTCTATGCTGCAACTGAACTTGCCAGGGAGTCGCAGAATGAAGGAAAAAATATTATAGTCATACTGCCTGATACCGGGGAACGTTATTTATCGACGGTTCTCTACGCTTTCGACGAATATCCGCTATAACCCGTTTTATTTCCTATAACGGATGTTTATGCTTTGACCACGTCAGATTATAAAATAGAATACCAGTCTAAAAACCAAGCAATAATCGGTTTTTTTAATAATTTTGTAGTCCTTTTATTGAATAATTTATGAAACTCAAACGCATAACAAACAGTAACAACGAGGATGCACAAAGGCTTATAACTCTTCATAGTGAAACATTCCCGGAATACGAAAGATTCCGGGAAAAGCCATTGTTATCAAATTTAATTGATAATGCACAATCCATGCATTTTAACGGCATCTATGAAGATAATAAGTTAGCTGGATTCTTTATTTATTGGGATTTGGAAGATTCCTATTATATCCATTTTATTACTGTTTTTCCAGAGATGCGAAATCGAAAGATAGGACAAAAGGTACTGAACTGGGTTTCAGAGAATTTTCGTCTTCCTGTGTTCCTGGAATCGGAAATACCTTATGATGCAATCACTGCCCGTCGGTTAAATTTTTATAAGAGGAATGGCTTTAAGGAGTTAGCAAATGATCCTGATTTTCTTGCTGATGTCCGCAGAGGGGGTCATCCCTTGTGGCTTATGGGAACGCAGGAAATCGATGATTTAAAACATTACCTGCTTAAGATAAAAGAACAGGTGTATTATGCAACAGGAGAATGGGAGGGTATATGGCAGAACCATTCAAAAATATGTATAACGAACAGTTTCTCAATCGGTTTTCAAAAGACCTGAAAGTTGTAATTCACGATTTTGATGCTTGTGGGTTTATTTCCCAGGTTATGGATGATGAATGGGAAAGAAGAGAACTTAAACAACGTGTGGCACATATTACAACCGTTTTGAAAAAGTTTCTACCTCAAGATTACAAAGATGCAATTGCCAAGATACTCGAACTGTTGGATTATATTGAAAGAATACACCCTGATTACTCGGTAATAGACGATACGAAGTTCGGCTTAACTTTGGAATATGGGGCGATTCTGGATAATTATGTGGAACAATATGGGCTAGACGATTACGAAACTTCTATAAAAGCCATAGAGAAAATCACCCAGTTTACAAGTTGCGAATTTGTTACTCATTCGTTTATTATAAAATATCCGGAGAAGATGATGGAACAAATGTTGGTTTGGTCGAAACATGCGCATTGGGGAGTAAGACGGCTTGCATCCGAGGGCTGCCGTCCACGTTTACCCTGGGCGATTACTTTGCCTAATTTAAAAGAAAATCCGGCTCCAATCCTTCCCGTTTTAGAAAATCTTAAAAACGATCCGGCAAGATCCGTACGCTTAAGTGTTAGCAATAATTTAAATGATATTGCGAAAGATAATCCTGAAATAGTGATTGCTTTAGCGAAAAGATGGAAAGGACATTCCAAAGAGGTAGATTGGATTATTAAACACGGTTGC
>JAJBTS010000262.1:0-4676 GCA_020860885.1 Bacteroidales bacterium | reverse complement strand
GACACTATTAAAGCAGGGTAATCCGGAAATAATGAAACTATTCGGTTTGGGTTCTGTTAAAAATATCAGAATTGAAAATTTTCAAATTTCAACACCGAAATTTAAAGTCGGAGATTCGTTGATATTTAGTTTTAAACTACTGAACAACAGCGATAAAAAAATTAAAATACGACTTGAATACAGTATTTACTACCAAAAAGCAAATGGAACACTGACAAAGAAAGTCTGTAAAATCAGCGAAAAAGAATATCCCAGTAATTCCACTACCAAAATTACCCGAAAACACTCTTTCAAAGTAGTAACAACACGGAAATTTTACTCCGGACTTCATCAAATAGCTATCATAATCAATGGGAATGAATTTGAAAAGCATAACTTTAACCTTATTGAATGAATATCCAGACAGAATCATGGAGTTCGTTCGCACAAGATACGAGTTCTCTCTATAATGAATTTTTGAAAGATATTGCCGTTAAACACACCAAACACGTGGCATAAGTTATCCTGAGTTAGCTGAAAGAAAAAATAAGATGCCTGTTATAAATGCGATTAGAGCTAAACTCATTGCCCGTATGTTTGCTGTTATCAAGAAAGATGAGTTTTAACAATTCGAATTATGCGAACCAATTTGCATGATAAAATATTGCTCGTAAATTTGCGAATTAAAAATCTATTCGTAAATTTGCGAACAATAAAATATAATATGTCAAACAAAAAATTAACAGCTGAACAAGAACAGCTTGCACGTTTCGCAAAAGCCATAGGACACCCTATTCGTATTGCTATTCTGGAAATGTTAGCCAATCAATCGTGCTGTTATCATGGCGATATGTCCGAAATTCTACCTATTGCCAAAAGCACACTTTCACAGCATTTGAATGAATTGAAAGATGCAGGCTTAATTCAGGGAACAATCACGTTGCCCACAGTCAAATACTGCATCAATGCAGAAAATTGGAAAAAAGCAAAAAACTTGTTTGCTACATTGTTTATTGAAATCAATAACGAAGAAAGTTGCAACAACAAATAAAAAATTTGCATTATAAGTTCGTGATTTTACGAATTATATCCATAGTTACGAATTACAATATCATATATGAAAATCAGGAAAGCAACATTCGAAGATGCAATAGAAGTGATGCGAGATGCAGGGATGGATATTTCGCACCATACATCCGATAGCGTGAAACAATATCTCAATGAAGAATGGGATTATGTGATTACCGTTTGCGGTGGTGCGAATGAAAGTTGTCCGGCTTTTATTGGCAAAGTAGGGAAACGTTTACATATCGGTTTTGATGATCCTTCCGAAGCAAAAGGTACATCGGAGTTCATACACTCGGAATTTATCAGGGTGCGCAATGAAATCAAACAGGCACTTTATGAATTTTACAAAACAATATCATAATGAAAACACTAATAGCCGTTTTTATTATTGTCGGAATATGTTAATCATGATAATTATTTAGAGATATGGAAATCGTTGTGTTAGGTACTGGTTGTGCCAAATGTAAAAACGTTTACGGGATAATTGAAGAAGTAGTAAAAGAAGCGGGGATAAATGTAAATCTCCGCAAGGAAGAAGATATATTGAAAATCAAGGAGTATAATGTGATGGCTACTCCTGCTGTAACAATAGACGGTAAAGTTTATTTTCAGGGACGTGTTCCATCCGAAAAAGAATTAAGAGAGTGCCTTTCTGCTAATAACAAAGGTAACCTCAAAGAATTGGTGAAGCAACGCTACAATGAGGTGGCACTGCTTAGTACTGCTGAAGCATCTAAATGTTGCTGTAACCCTGCTGCTCCGTCTAAAAAGGTATTTACTATTATGAGTGAAGATTATAGTAAGCTGAAAGGTTATGAACCGGATGCTGACTTGGGTGTCGGTTGTGGTTTGCCGACACAATATGCAGGGATTAAGGAGGGTGATACCGTTGTCGATTTAGGCTCAGGAGCGGGAAATGACTGTTTTATTGCCCGTGAGGAGGTTGGCAATACAGGAAAGGTTATCGGTATTGACTTTGCCCCGAATATGCTTGAAAAAGCCCGGAAGAATGCAGAAAAGAGAGGTTTTAGGAATATAGAATTTTTGCAAGGGGATATTGAAGATATGCCTTTGCCTGATGCAAGTGTGGATGTGGTGGTCAGTAATTGTGTTCTTAATCTGCTCCCCCGAAAAGATATGATTTTTAAAGAAATATACCGTGTACTAAAAACCGGAGCGCATTTTTGTGTTTCTGATGTGGTAATCAATGGGGTTTTCCCGAAAGAATTTACCGACAATGCTGCAATGTATGCAGGTTGCATAGCCAGTGCCATACAGCGCGAGGATTATCTCGGAGAAATCGAAAAGGCGGGATTTAAGAATATAATTGTTGTTCGTACAAAAACGGTTATTATTCCTGATGACGTATTGGAGGAACATTTGGATAAAGCTACAATCGAAAAATACAAAGCTGGCAATGTGGGTATTTATTCGATAACTGTAATAGGAGTAAAGGAATAAAAATGTTTTCCAGGATAATTTGCCGCCTCAAAGTTGGCTTTTTTTATTTTCTTCATAATTTATTTGGAAATCTCATAAGAACAGTAGCGGGCCATTCATCCCGCCGTTTCCGGCACTCATCCAGTGTTTTTACGAACTCCGGCAGGTCGTAGCGCAAGTGTGGAGATTTCTGCACAACCCGTAGGGCTTGATATTGACGTTTTATTCTTGAAATATATCTTTTGTACAGATGAAAATTCGAACTTTCCGTGATTCATACTTTTAACCCGTTGTTTTTTGCTCCTTTATTCAAGATTTGCAAAACGTTCTTCAATATGGATAAATCAAAGCCATATAATATATCCGATACTTCTATGCTTGCATTCAATACAGCCTTTTCAAAATTTATGCGTACTTCCTCTTGTTGCGCTTTAGATACTTCCAGTTACGTTTTCAGCTTTCCTCGAGAAAATACCGGTTGGGTGATTTCCCTTAAAAGGTTGTCAATAATATCAACGTATGGGATATTCAAAGCCTGATGCAAACCTTGCGAAGTCACGGTAATTACCGGACACATTTCTTAATCTCAGCAAAAGGAGATAAGTTGATCCTTTTGAATATATCCACGGTTTCGTATTTTTACATTATTGACGGAACTGTATATGCCGTTAATGCCGAACAGAAAAAAATAATTATCCCGCATACGATAGACGAGGCACATGCCAGCCTCAGTTCTGTATTCCTCCTGAACTGAACGAAGGAAACTTGTTGATATAAAGCATTTTAACGAAATACTTTGAGAAATAGGTTACAATTTAGATATACAAGACCTTTTTTGAGTTATTTTTAGGGTACATCCATTAAAATTCCATAATTGAACGATTAATTGGGTCGTTTATATGCTTTCAGATTGAAAATTGCAGTTTACAGATCCCTGTATATAAGTTCATTACAGTTATATCGTGATCTTTTTGACCGATTAAAAAAGATCGCGATTTGACCACGCTTTAGGAACGAAAATAATAAAATCGTGGGATGGATTATGATTTATTAAGAATGAAGTTACGGGGTATTTCACTGAAAAACTGAAGTTTATATAAAGTCTAGTCCGAGGGTTCGAAAGACTATTAAATATAAAGAAAAATCCTGATAATCGTGTGACTATCAGGATTTTATTTCTTCCAGCGGAGAGAGAGGGATTCGAACCCCCGGAACCTCTCAGTTCAACGGTTTTCAAGACCGCCGCAATCGACCACTCTGCCATCTCTCCATGCTTTGGACATTTCCAAAAGCGATTGCAAAGGAACAAACTTTTTTTGTTTTTACAAAACCTTTGGAGATTTTTTTATGTAAATTCTTTCTATTTCTTAAAAATCACTCCTCTTTTACTTAATGTTATTCCTCCGGCAAAAGTATTTCCGTCAAAGAATTCGCCATTATCGTACCCCAGGGAAAGCTTAGCTTCAAAATCCTGTATTTTTTGAGAGGCATAAATTAATTCTACCTGGGAAGCAAATCCTTTCCTTACGGATTTATACGGGGCATAATATTTCCCCCAGGACTGTCCGCTGGTTAGCATTACCCGGTATTGGAGAAAAGAAGTGATATATCCTTCCACCCCTAAATGGAAAGCAATAATCCGGTTACTCTGAAAATAAACAGACCCATCCTTGTTGTATTCAGGGGAAAGGAAGAGAGGAGTTCCAAAAGATTTACCAAAATGAGAGGGTCCGGACACATAATCTACGTTATTGTAATAATTATCGTTACCGTTACCCTTATTTTTCAAATGCTGATGTTCTTCATCCATCTGAAGATTATGATGAATGGGACCTGTCTGATGTTTAGTATATACATACTCAAAAACAGCCCCCGAGATCCATTCTTTTTCAAGAGATTTGTATTCAATACCCAATAAGTTATCCCTATAATTTTCAAAAGTCATTCCTGAGCCATCGTCAAAAAAATGTTGCATATACAAACTCAGTCGTTTCTTATCTTTTAACTTATAATCGTATTTTAGAAGATAAGCTCCCCATTGCGATCCGGCCACATATGCTTTATCTGATCCTGAAGAAGAAGAAGAACCTTCTTTAGCAATAACTACACGGAAAAAGTCATCCAATCCTTTGGGTTGTTTTGTAACAGAATATATCCATTCATTATTAATATATCTGTATTGATACAAC
>JAJBTS010000346.1 GCA_020860885.1 Bacteroidales bacterium | reverse complement strand
ATGAAAGAGTACTTTATATTAAGGGTCTTTATCCGAATGACAGGGTTAGATTCTTTGCCATCGATCTAAATGATTAGTTATAATTTCAAATAGAAAATTAACCGTGAAAAAACAGTCCATTTTTAAAAATAATTGAAAAATTATGACTACTTTTACGGTTAATTTTGCCTAGAATAAAATTATTGAATGAGACAATTAAAAATTACAAAGTCAATCACCAATCGGGAGAGTGCTTCTCTGGATAAGTATCTTCAGGAAATTGGTCGTGAAGATCTTATTACTGTAGAAGAGGAAGTGGAATTGGCACAAGCCATTAAACGTGGTGACCGTGCTGCATTGGAAAAATTGACACGTGCTAATCTCCGTTTTGTGGTTTCGGTTGCTAAACAGTATCAAAACCAAGGACTGAGTCTTTCCGACTTAATTAATGAAGGAAACTTAGGACTAATCAAAGCGGCTGAGAAATTTGATGAAACACGTGGATTTAAATTTATTTCATATGCGGTTTGGTGGATTCGGCAATCTATCCTACAAGCTTTGGCTGAGCAATCAAGAATTATTCGCCTACCTTTAAATCAGGTAGGTTCCCTGAACAAAATCACGAAAGCTTTTTCTAAGTTTGAACAGGAACACGAACGTAAGCCTTCTCCGGAAGAGTTGGCAAACGAACTCGAGATCCCTGTGGAAAAGATTTCGGACACACTGAAAGTTTCCGGTCGTCACATTTCGGTAGACGCTCCTTTTGTTGAAGGGGAAGACAACAGCTTATTGGATGTACTTGTTAACGAGGATGCTCCTGTAGCTGACCGTTCTCTTATGAACGAATCCCTGTCTAAAGAGATCAACCGTGCTTTATCCACTTTAAGCGAAAGAGAAAGAGACATCATTAAGATGTTTTTCGGTATCGGACGTCAGGAAATGACTCTGGAAGAAATAGGTGATGAGTTTGGTTTAACACGAGAACGTGTAAGACAAATCAAAGAAAAGGCAATCAGAAAATTAAAACAAAGCAACAAAAACGATTTGTTAAAAAGTTATTTAGGATAATTTCCTAAAAGACATTTTCCCCTTGTATGAAAAAAATGGGGAAAGGCTCCCGAGATCATCTCCGGAGCCTTTTTTATTTATAATAGGGAAAGATCATATTCTAAAATATCCCTGTTGTTATATACTTTTTATAATCTAATAGTAACCGATTGTAGAAATCACAATATTGCTTTGTGGTAGAGATTCATTAATTCCTCGTTCTGTTCTTCCATAGTAAGAGACGTATTATCAATGACAACAGCATCTTCCGCCTGTTTTAACGGACCATCTTTCCTTGTAGAATCAATAAAATCACGCTTTGCCAGATTATTTAGCACCTCCTCAAAGGAAGAAGAGTTATTACCTTTTGCAATCAATTCATCCAAACGGCGCTGGGCTCTTATTTCAGGAGAAGCAGTTACAAATATTTTCAATTCTGCATCCGGGAAAACAATGGTTCCTACATCGCGTCCATCCATTACAATTCCTTTCTCTTTTCCCATCTCCTGCTGTTGTTTTACCATCTCTTCCCTGACAAAATCAACCGCTGCAACAATACTGACTTTATCAGCAACCTCCATGCTCCGTATTTTATTCTCTACATTTATTCCATTCAGGTAAGTTTCTGAAAGACCTGTCTCCGCATTATTTACAAAAGAAATATGTATATTTTTAATTTCTTTTCTCAAAGATTCCAAATTCAATCGATCTCCCTGAAAAAAATTATGTTGTATGCAAAAAAGAGTAACCGCCCTATACATAGCCCCACTATCAACATAAGTATATCCGATAGATTTTGCTAAAACCTTTGCCATAGTACTTTTTCCACAAGAAGAATACCCGTCAAGAGCAATTACTATTTTTTTCATATTAATCTATTTATTATTATAATTTCATTTCAGCAAACGAAGTAGAAACACTAAACATAAAAGAAGTAGCCGAAACGTTGTATTTACCCACACTGCACCCAAAACTAAAAGCTTTCACTCTTAAACCGGCTCCTGCAGAAAAACCTCCCAGTTTATTTCCTTCTTCCAAAGACATATCTGATCCTCTTTTTATATTGTATCCTAATCCAATCCAGAAATTATCATTCGGAATGAAATCAAGCCCTATGATCAGATGCTTCCCTAAAGTCTTCATAAATGAATCTTCTTCCCCGTTATAATTATCAAATTTCCATTGTTTCAGATGAACAGCAGTTAAGGAAAAACGTATAGGAGCCTGAGCTAATTTTTTAGTAAAGCCAAATTGTATATCCCAAGGCAGATCCGCCAATTCATCTTCATAAGCTTTGATTTGCCTTCCTATATTTTTCCCAACCAGTCCGAAAGAAAACTCTTTATCTGAATTATAATAACTAAGGCCCAAGTCGACACCTAATCCAATTGCTGTATTATGATGGTAGTTAGAATAAAAGAATTTACCGGTAACACCTCCCCGTATTTTATCTGTCAGATCGTGTGAAAAGAAAATACTTCCACAAAAATCATTTGCGTTCAAATCTCCCACAATCACATTTCCTTCCAATGTTTCCTGCATTTTACCGTAGTTGCTATATAAAGCACCTATTCCAATAGCGCTTCTTTCTCCCAATGCCTTTGCAAAAGCCACATTACCTATCCCAATATCTGCGACATAAGCCATATAACTGGCATTGAATGTAAGATCCATCTCTGTACCCAAAAATGCAGGGTTATCGTATATGAGAGAAACATCATTCTCTATCACAGAGATATTGTTTCCTCCTAAAGCAGCCGACCGAGCTGATTGAGGTAGCAGGAGATAATCAAAAGAAGATTTTCCTGTTTGGCCCCAAATAGTAATAGGAAAAATGAATAAAAGGCAAATAAGAATGAATCTGTACATGTTTTTTGATTTGATAACACAAATATAACGGAGAAAATTCAAAAGAATTGTATTTTTGTATACTTATGGAAATAAAAAAAAATCCGCAAGCTGATATAGAAAAAGATAAAGTAACCTATTTCCTTTTAGGACTTATCGTTACTCTTTCTACCCTATTTGTTCTACTGGAATGGAGAACTGAAAAAGCTAATCCTATAGATTGGAACGAGCTACCTACAGTCTTTATTGAAGAAGAATATTCCGGATTTATAGAACAACCTGTTTTGCCCGAACAAGATGATATCATCCCTTTAATCGAAGAGAAGCCACAAATAACTTATGAAGACTATAATATTGTGGAAGAACCTGAGCCGGCTCCATCTGCACTTCCCGGTTTAATAGAAAGCCTTCCTGAAATTTCGGAAAATACTTTTACTGAATCCGATCTTACTGAAGAATTGCAGGAAGAACCTATCTACAACGATCCTCAGACCAAGCCGGAATTTCCCGGAGGATTTCAGGCTTTAAGCCGATTTCTTTTCACCAACATTCAATATCCGGCATCAGCCAGGACACAACGAATACAAGGACGTGTCTGGTGCTCTTTTGTAGTTAATAAAGATGGTTCCGTTTCGGATGTGAAAGTGGAAAGGGGAATACATATTTCTCTGGATCAGGAAGCCTCTAAAGTTTTAAAAAAAATGCCGCCATGGACTCCGGGAACTATAAACGGACAACCTGTACGTGTAAAAGTTTTTGTTCCGGTAGTTTTTAAATTATAACTTAGCTATTCGATTTAGCATTAAAGAGTTTAAATAGATTGTAAATAAATA
>JAJBTS010000014.1 GCA_020860885.1 Bacteroidales bacterium | reverse complement strand
ATAATATAATAAGAAAAATGGAAAATATCAATTGGTCTGAACTGTCTTTCGGTTATATGAAGACAGATTATAACGTGAGAAGTTACTATAAAGACGGTAAATGGAGTGATTTGGAGGTCACAGATTCGACACAGATCACGATGCATATGGCTGCTACTTGTCTTCATTACGGACAAGAGTCTTTCGAAGGATTAAAAGCATTCAAAGGAAAAGATGGTAAAGTGCGTATCTTCCGGATGCGTGAAAATGCTTTACGTATGCAATCTTCTGCCCGTGGAATCATGATGGCTGAATTTCCAACCGAATTATTTGAAAAAGCTGTAGTAGAAGTAGTAAAAAGAAACGAACGTTTTGTACCTCCTTATGAAAGTGGTGCATCTCTATATATTCGTCCTTTGTTAATAGGAACGGGAGCAGAAGTGGGAGTAAAACCTGCTAAAGAATATCTTTTTGTGATCTTCGTTACACCGGTAGGTCCTTATTTTAAGGAAGGATTTAAACCCACTCCGTATGTTATTATGAGAGGGTTTGACAGGGCTGCTCCTCACGGAACAGGAACCATTAAAGTGGGAGGTAATTACGCAGCCAGTTTGGTTGCCGGGGAAATTGCTCATCAGAAAGGCTATTCAGCTGTTTTGTATCTGGATGCAAAGGAGAAAAAATTTATCGATGAATGTGGCCCAGCCAATTTCTTTGGAATCAGGGATAATACTTACATCACTCCGGAATCTTCTTCTATCCTTCCTTCCATTACCAATAAAAGTTTAATGGTACTGGCTGAGGAGTTAGGCATGAAAGTTGAGCGTCGTCCTATACCTGTTGAAGAATTGAATACCTTTGAAGAAGCAGGGGCTTGTGGTACTGCTGCGGTTATCAGTCCGGTATCGCGTATCGACGATTTGGATGAAAATAAGTCTTATGTTTTCTCTAAAGACGGTGAACCTGGCCCTATGTCTGTAAAACTCTACGAGAAACTTCGCGCAATCCAATATGGTGACGAAGAAGACAAATACGGCTGGATTACAGTTGTCGGTTAACAGTTAAACAGTTAGCAGTAAACAGTCACCAGTTAACAATGAATAGCAATACATACTTTTCTATTGTTAACTGGTGACTGTTTATTTTGATATATACTATCTTAGTTTTTTTCGATCCGATCCTTTGTAGTTTCTCTTTTCAAAGAATTAAATCTTTAAGGTGTGAATACTAATTTAGTAATTAGACCAAAATGTATAAATCGTATTCAGTAAAGGAAAACGGCACAAGAAGTAAGTAAATTTTTGCACGTGTGAAAATTTTAAATGGCGGTCTCATTTGAAAAAATGGGACGTGCGAAAATTTACAAACTCTTAACCAAAATCGTGTCTGTTTACTGCTTACTGATAACTGTTTTACTGTTCATTGGTGACTGCTTACTGTTCACCGTTTTTCTGAAGTAAATGATCAGGCTTCCCAGGATCAGGATAAGTAATAATCCGGAAAAAATAGTCGTTATTATTCCGAACAGATGAACCTTGTCCGGTTCGAACACAAACTCTATCTTATGATCGCCCGCAGGTATAACTATTGCCCGTAACGTCCAATCTGCTCTGCTGATAGGAACCCTTTCTCCGTCAATGTATGCTTTCCAGCCATTTTCATAATAAATTTCTGAGAATACAGCCAAGCCTGTCTGGGAGGAAGAAGAAGTATATTCCAATTTGTCCGGATAATAAGCCGTCATCTCAATAACCGCGTTTTCATCCGGTGTTATTCTCAGATTGGCCAGATTCCCTTCAAACTGTCTTTCTAATACAGCTTCCGTTCCCGGATTAATTGAATTTAAAGCATTCATTTCTTCATCGGGCGTATTGACAAAACGGTACGATTCAACGAACCATGCATTTCCCAAAGCATAAGGATTAATGAGTGGAGGTTGTGCCGGATTGTAAATAATGTATTTCGTATTTAACATATTTAATGAAGGAGTCATCGCGAAGGCATTCGTTATTTCCTCCATATTTGTAGATGAATTGAATGTATTGATAAGTGAAGATATTTCCGGGTTCAGTCTTCTGTCTATCAAATCCTGATACCTTCCCAGTTTAGCTGCGTGATAACCGCCAATAGATTTGTGAAAATAAGAAGTTCTTGAATCCTGAAAAGGATTATTCAGATTCAAAACCCTGTAAGATGGGTTCGGGTCTTGCAGGATTATATTATCTGCCGTAGTTTTCGTGAACAATTGTTCGGAATATGTTTTTTTGCTTACAAAATTGCTGGCATTCAGATATCGTTTGTCTACCATCCAGAGGTCGCAAACAACCAGAACGATCAGTCCGGAAGCAAGAAAAGGGATGATTTTCTTCTTGTTTTTGGATTGGATATAAAGGAATATCAGTCCGGCAGCTAATGCAATGTAAATAAAAGAACGTAAAGCATCAGCTTGCAATAAACTCTGACGATCCTGAATCAGCGCGTCATAATACCAGTCTGGCAAACCGTATTGTGCATCGTAACTCGACTGGAAGTTAAAAAAGAATCCCGGCATGATCCATAACAACAAACAAATACCTGCTGTGATGCCAGCGGATATGAAAAGGGATTTTCGTATCTTCTTAGAAGGAATATTTTGACTTATTAATTCCTTAATAGCTAAGACAGCCAGAATAGGAAAAGTAAATCCGGGAATGATCAGAGCTGTTTCTACCGTTCGGAATTTGTTATATAGGGGGAAATGGTAGTACATAAAATCATTAAACCAGGCCAGATTTCTACCCCAGGCCAGGAATATGAAAAAGATAGTACCTCCCAGCAACCACCATTTGTAGTTCTGAGGTATTATAAGGAGAGCGAAAAGAAATAAGAAACATACAATAGCTCCAAAATATACGGGTCCCGAAGTAAAAGGTTTCTCTCCCCAATAAGTGGGAGCCTGAACTTCTTTACCCACCTGTGCGCCATATCTTTTCATTTCTTTATATAAATGTGAATCCTTACCTAAAGTTCCTCCCGAAGCTCCTCCTTTTATATTCGGGATCATCAAAGAGAGAGTTTCGTCTTTACCGTAACTCCAGGCAAAAACATAATCTTTTTCCAATCCGTCAGCTACTTTGCTTCCTTCGCTTTCCAGTGGGGTTAATTCTGCTTTTCCTCTTGTACTTTCGTTCCCAGATTCGTAATTAATATATAAGCTGTCTATATTGGATAAGACAACTAAAACAACTCCTAAAGCCAGAGTTGCAGTAGCGATAGACAAGGGTTTATATTCTTTTTTAGATAAAGAACGGATTACAAATCCTATAAAAAGAATGAAACAGAAAATAGCAACATAATAAGTGACCTGTAAATGATTTACGATGATCATGAGCGATAATCCCAAAGAAAAAAGCAGTAATCCCGGCCAGAATTTTTTCCTGAAAATTAAAAATAATCCGGAAAAC
Source organism: Bacteroidales bacterium (assembly GCA_020860885.1). Taxonomy (GTDB): domain Bacteria; phylum Bacteroidota; class Bacteroidia; order Bacteroidales; family Azobacteroidaceae; genus Azobacteroides. The sequence goes on along the minus strand of JAJBTS010000014.1, from coordinate 289 downwards.
ACCAACGGGGTAAAGGCTAAGACCCATACTTTCGTGATATGTCCGGCCACAATAATAATCATATTATAAGAGGAGAAAGCCGATGCGAAGGCTCCTAATATAGCCAGCCACCACGGAGCTCCGAGAAGTAAAAACAGAATATAAGAGGTTAGCAGGAAAAAGAAAATAGGCCCGGCTGTTTCGGAATATATAAATGAATATAAATGTTTGATAAAGTTTATTCCCGATTCGTATCCTGTAATCTGGTAAGAAGGCATTCCTGAGAAAACAGTACCTGTCCAACCCGAAG
>JAJBTS010000106.1 GCA_020860885.1 Bacteroidales bacterium | reverse complement strand
GTATGCTGTCGGTTCCCTTACCGGCACAAAATTCCCGTTTGAGTAAAGAAGACTCTATTTTTGCTTTTAAGAAAATCAACGTCAAGGAATTTGAAGGTATAAAGGTTTCTGACAAGCCGTTTGGCAGAGCTAAGCAGCAAGAGTATTACAAAGATTATGTTCCGGTTGTAATTCCGGAGTATTTTATATTAGGAAGTTTGGGAAATCACCTGAGGAGGATGGGGGGATCTTCGCTGAAAAAGGGTGAGATTGATTTCTTCCAACCCGAAGAAGAAGCACGCGTGGAATTTCTGAAAAAATATGTCCGTGAAAATTTAGATATAGATCTCATCGTTACTAAAGACGAAAAAAAAGGATATTTTACTACCTATTCTATCGGATTGTCGGAAATCATTAATAGTTTTTTCAAGAAAGGAAGTTCTTTAAAGTATGATTTATTTCATAACGAAGAGGAAATTTATTCCTATTTGTTGGGAGTATACTATCGATACGGAACCAAAACAAGTGATGAAACCTATGAACTTCGTCAAACGTACCTGAATACGGACCGGATGTTTTCTATATTACGCAAATCCCAGTGTCCTTCCATCTGCTACAAGTATCACGATGCGGTTCCCGGAGGAGTATCTTTCATTATAAAGCCGGGAATTCTTCTGGAAAAATACTTTACTCTTTTAGAGGAAGACTAAGCAAAATAGTATTTATATTTTCACCGGATTTCTAAAACGTATATCTGTTTTTCTAAATGATCCTCGAACGCTTCTTCTTCAAAACTTCCGAATTTCTGAATAACATTAAATCCGGCTTGTTCCAGATAGGAATCCAATTCCTGAGGGAAAAACATTCTCATATCCAGATTTTGGATAGAATGGAACTCGCCATTGATAAAATAATGCCATTCTATGCGATTGATCTGAGTTTTGTTTTCATATCGCATGGTCTGCTTTATCAATACATCTCTTCCGTCATCAGTAGTATATGCTGCAATTGTTTTCTGTTCTTTTTCACCTTCCACTATATATTGAATATTCGGATTAAAACAATCCAACAGAAACAAACCTCCGTCTTTGAGGTGATTTTTAACGACATTGAAGGCCTTAAATAAATCTTCATTTTTATACAAATGATGGATGGAATTAAAAGGAATAAAAATAAAGTCGAATTTTTCCTGCAAGTTTAATGTTCTTATATCGGCTTTAATAAAATTAATTTCCAATCCTGCTTCGGAAGCTTTAATCTTTCCCTGTTCCAGCATGGACGATGTGTAATCTACTCCGCAAATATTGTATCCATCCTTTGCAATAGGAAGCGTAAGTCTGCCTGTGCCGCAGCAAAGTTCAAGTATTTTAGCATCCTTATTTTCCGGCAGCCACTTTTTATAAAATGGCAAATCGGACAGGAAGGTATTTAATCCGTCGTAAATATTTGCGTCATAAACCAAATCTCCAACTTTGTAACCGGTATTCATTTATTTTATTCTTTAGCAGAAGAGAATATCCAAAAAGTAAATACTCTCATTGTTTGGCCCCCAACCCCCTAAAGAGGGCTGTTGATATTCAACTGTTTAAGAATTCCCCTTTAGGGGATTTAGGGGCAGAAAGTTCTTTTGGACATTCTCTTTTTATTTAATAAGATTCCTTTTCATTTGGGAAATCACCTTCTTTGACATCCTGTATATAATTCTCTACGGCCTCTTTGATGGTTTCGAAAAGATCTGCATAACGTCGGAGGAAACGGGGTGAAAAATCTTTATTTATTCCCAACATATCGTGCATAACCAATACTTGTCCGTCTACGTATGGTCCGGCGCCTATTCCGATAATAGGGATAGACAACTCACCGGTTATCTGTTTTGCCAGTTGGGCCGGTATTTTTTCCAGTACGATACCAAAGCATCCCAGGTCTTCCAGCAGGTGGCAGTCTTCGATCAGTTTTTGAGCTTCCGATTCTTCCCGGGCTCTTACGGCATACGTTCCGAATTTATTGATCGACTGAGGCGTTAAACCCAGATGCCCCATGATAGGGATACCTGCGGATAAAATTCTTTCGATCGAATCTTTAATTTCTGATCCTCCTTCTATTTTGATACAGTCTGCACCTGTCTCTTTCATCATCTGGATAGCCGACTGAACCGCATGTTTGGAGTTTCCCTGATAAGAACCGAAAGGCAGGTCGACGCAGACTAACGCCCGTTTTACTGCTCTTCTGACGCATTGGGCATGATATATCATTTGCTCCATGGTCATCGGAAGGGTAGTGGTATGGCCCGCCATAACATTCGCCGCAGAATCACCTACTAAAATAACATCCATACCGGCTTTATCGATAATGGATGCCATAGAATAATCGTAAGCGGTAAGCATAGAGATCTTTTCACCTCTTTGCTTCATCTCCAACAAACGTTGGGTAGTTACATTTCTTTTATCTTCTAAATAAGTTGACATGATTTAATGTATTAATTATCAAATATTTTCACTTGTAAGAAGTGTATAATAAAGAATGAAATTATTCATTATCGAAAAGATATGGATGAAATTCCAATATTATTATCGGATGGAATTCAACTCATCCGGTTTTTATAATCTTCATAAGAGAATTGCCTGTAGAGTTCCAATGTATTATCCTCCTTCCATAAACAAATATCGGGATGAGGTATGCCATTGAACATGGTTGTTTTAACTACGGTGTAGTGGATCATATCTTCAAAAACGATTTTATCGCCTATCTGGAGTTCTTTGTCAAACGACCAGTCGCCTATGAAATCTCCGCTGAGGCAGGAATTTCCTCCCATCCGGTAGGTGGGTTTTCCAGGCATAGGTTCCTGATAAGCTTCCCTGATAACCGGTTTGTAAGGCATTTCCAGGCAGTCGGGCATGTGACAGGTAAAGGAGACATCCAGGATTGCCGTTTTAATACCTTTGTTTTCAACAATGTCTACAATGGATGAAACTAAGGTCCCTGTTTGCCAGACAAAGGCTGCTCCCGGCTCCAGGATAATATCCAGATGGGGGTATTTGTTTTTGAAACTTCGGAGTAAACGGATAAGATGTTCTATGTCGTAATCTTTACGGGTCATCAGGTGTCCGCCGCCCATATTCAGCCATTTGACCTGCGGTAGGAGGTCACCGAATTTAGCTTCTACATGCTTAAGAGTATTTTCCAAAGCGTAAGAAGACGATTCACAAAGAGTATGAAAATGCAACCCTTCGATTCCTTCCGGCAGGGAGTCGCCCAATTCTTCCCTGAGTATCCCGAACCGGGAACCCGGGGCGGTCGGATTGTACAGGTCGGTTTCCACCTCTGAATATTCCGGATTGATGCGTAATCCGCAGTATATAGGTGTCGGATTGTCCAGGGTATCTTTGTAGAAGCGGTTGAATTGAGAAAGAGAGTTGAATGTGATGTGCGAACTGCAGGCCTTAATAATGGGAAAATCTTTTTCCGTATAGGCAGGAGAATAGGTATGAGCTTTATTGCCCATCTTTTCCCATGCCAGTTGAGCTTCCCAGGGAGAGCTGGCTGTGGAATATTGTATATATTCCTTAATAATTGGGAAAGATTTCCATATCGCAAAAGCTTTGAAAGCTAGTATAATATTCACACCTGCTCTTTCTTTCACTGATTTTATCAGGGAAAGATTCTTTCTTAGCAATTCTTCTTCCAGTACATAGGAAGGAGTAGGAATTTTATTTAAATCAATCATAATAATGACGAATGATAATAAAACGCTGCAAA
>JAJBTS010000403.1 GCA_020860885.1 Bacteroidales bacterium | reverse complement strand
AGATTCTACTTTCTTTTTTATGCACAAAGAAAATACTATTTTTTTGAAAAAAAGCAATTAAAAGGTAACTCAATGGTAACTTTCGTTTACTATTTGCAATAAAAAAGTCGTTACAGTTTTCCGTAACGACTTTTATTATATTATTAACCTTCTTATTTTTCTTCTCCAAAAATACTGCCGTAGCGATGGTATTCGTAAGCAATACTTTGTTCTTTCAAATAATGCAGTAATTCCAAGCGTCCTTCAGCCGTAGGTTTAATATTAGCAATATGCTTTCCTAATTTAGCCGCTTTGGCATACATATCATCCGACAAGTCAGCAGAACAGGTACGAATCCGTTCGTAAGTATCCATCTCCTGAATAAAATCCGCTTCCTTTTGTACTTTTACAGTAATACCGGATAAACCTGAAATAGCTTTTTCTATTTGCGGCTTCGCTTTATTTTCAGCAGAGATACTCACAACCAATGGAGTTTTTGCTGTATAAGCAGCGTATATAACCAACAACACATCCGTTAATTTATCTTCTTCCTGAACACGGAATCCTACTTTACGTAGAGGGAGATAACGGAAGGTATTCTCTTCTCCATAAATATGACTCACGTCTTTTTCCTGACTAAACTCTTCCTTCCATACTTTGGAATAACTTTCTGCAGCATAATCCAACCGGTTCTTGTCTTTATCATCAGAAACCAAATTACTCCAGGATGATTTTTTTGCTGCCGGGAGATCCAGTTCTTCAAACTCAACAAAACAAGAAACATAATTGGGTCCTCCTGCTTTAATACCTCCACCGAACGCCGAACGTTTCATCCCGCCGAAAGGTTGCCTGCGGACAATAGCTCCGGTAATACCGCGGTTAATGTATAAATTTCCTGCTTCGATGCTATTTTTCCAGATTTGATGTTCTTCATCGTTCAGACTCTGCAATCCGGTAGTCAGTCCGTATTCCGATGAATTAGCATATTTAATACCCTGAGCCAAATCGTCAATACATACGACGGATAGTAAAGGAGCAAATAATTCATTTTTAAAAGTATAACTACCAGGCTTCACACCCCATTTAACTGTCGGTTTAAGAATATATTTCTTCTCATCCAGGAATTCCGGAGCTACCAACCAGGATTCTCCGGGCTCCAGATTTTCAATCGCATGCAACAATTTCTCATTATCATTATCGATCATCGGCCCAACCACATTCATTGTATCCCATGCACTACCCGTACGCATACTGGTAACAGCGTCTTTTAATTTGTTTTTGAAAGTTTCATCTTCATAAGCTTTCCTATCCAATAAAAGCAGAGAACAAGCAGAACACTTTTGCCCTGCATTACTGAAAGCGGAAGATACAATGTTTAATATAGTATGATCCTGATCGGCATTTGCAGTAACAATAATTGCATTTTTTCCTCCGGTTTCAGCGGAAAGAGGGGTTCGCGGACTATTTTCCAATAAACGGAACGCCGTATCGGTTCCTCCGGTAAGGATAACATGCTTAACAGAGGGATGACTGGTCAGATAACTCAGCGAAGACCGGTCAGCAGTACACACTACTTGTAAAGCGTCTTTCGGAATTCCGGCATCCCAGAAACATTTAGCAAATTCCCAGGCAATAGGTAAGGCAACAGTAGCCGGTTTAAGAATAACCGTGTTTCCTCCGGCCAGGGAAGAGGCAACCCCTCCCACCGGAATAGCCAAAGGGAAATTCCAGGGTGGAATAACTAAAATAATTCCTTTAGGAGTAAACTTTACCGTATTCAATTCCTCAAAAGCTTTCATGGATATAGGATAATAACGACAGAAGTCAATAGCCTCGGAAACTTCCACATCCCCTTCCGTAAACGTTTTCCCGGTTATAGCAGCCATACATCCGATCAAATCACCTCGTTTGGCACTCAGATTGTCGGCTACCTTATGCAATATTTCATTTCTCTTATCCACGGATGTTTTCCTCCAATGGGATGCATCTTTTTCAGCAACAGCAATTATTTCTTTTACATCTTGTAAAGAAGATAAGTTGGCTTCGCAAAATGTAACCTCATCGTTACGGCTGCGGTCTTTGTACAATCTCTTTTTATCGGTAGTAATTTCTTTCTCACCGATCTGTACAGGAATAACGAAATTCTTTTCATTGATATCCGTACTCCATTTCCTTAATTTCTCTAATGCCCACTCTCTGTTTTGAGGTAAATCCAGATCTGTATCCGGTTCATTCCGGAATACGTTGATATCTTTTACAGGAACAGGTTTTTTATTTCTATCCTGATCACGGAAAGGCTCTTTACGTATGGAATCTTTCAATTTATAAGCTTCCAGGAATTGATCAGCAAGGAAATTCCACTGGGGACTTTCCAACTTTAGATTAAAAGTATAGCTCAGGAAATTATCTTTACCTGTATTTTCATCCAGACGACGAACGAGATAAGAAATAGCATTTAAAAAGTGGTTTTCTTTAACAACCGGAGTATACAGGATAATCTGTTTTTCCAGTTTTCTCATTACCCGGGGTAAGTTATTCGCCATACCTTCCAGCATCTCAAAAGTAACATATTCTGTCACCTTATTTTTCTCTGCCAACAGATGGGCATAAGCGATACTGAAGTAATTATGGGAAGCTACTCCAACATGACAGGCATGTATATTTTCGGGTTGTAAAGCCACATCCAGTATATGCAAATAATTCGCATCTACTTCAACTTTGGTCGGATAAACCGGATTGGGCCATCCTTTCAAAGAAGATATAACACTTTCCATCTGTAGGTTAGCCCCTTTCACCAAGCGCATCTTAATGGGAGCACCTCCTTCGGAATAACGTTTTTTCGCAAAATCGAGCAGGCGTTTTTGCAGGTTCGAAGCATCGGGAAGATATGCCTGAATTACCAGTCCGGCTGTGTAATTCTTAAACTCCGGACGGCTCATTACTTCAAGGAAAACATCCAAAGTCAATTCCGTATCTTTATATTCTTCCATATCCAGGTTTACGAATTTAGGACGTTTTTTCCCGGTCTGATCCGTATAAGGATTATCGATAGCTTTCTGATAAACAGCAGCTACCATATCACAAAGTTCTTTCTTATTCTGTTCGTAGCTTAGCGGATGGATCTGCGCATATATTCCTGATAATTTAATGGATATATAATTGATATCCGGTTCTTCCAATGCTTCCAGATAATGCAAGTAACGATTTTTAGCTTCCCCGTCTCCTAACACGACCTCTCCGAGGAGGTTTACATTTTGCCCGATATTACTGTTCCATCGGTTTTCCAGATGCTTCGTTAATTTAGGCCTTTCTTCCGCTATAATAATTTTTGTCGTTTCACTCCTTAGCTTTTTCTTAAAAATAGGCATAGCAATAAACGGAAATAAATATCCGAATCCCATATAAGCTTTCAGCAAAAGCTGGTCAAAACTATTAAAAAAATCAGGTACTCCATACTCATTTATCAATTCTCTGACGCGTTGATTCAATTTGCCATTGTCCCGGATCTGGGAAGATTCGTCCAACATCTTGGAGAGAAATGTTTTATAAGCCGGAGTTTGTACAAGTGAAGCATATTTCTTCTGTTCCTTCACTTCATCAGGAGTAAGCTCTCGATCGGCCTTTTCCAAAAACTGTTTGGCCCATTCGATAACCTCAATAGTTGTTACTTTTTCCATGTTTTTCATTACGTTTTATTAGGTATTTACGATTAAATCTGGATAATTAGCCTGTAAGTTACAAATAAAGTATGAAATTACA
>JAJBTS010000097.1 GCA_020860885.1 Bacteroidales bacterium | reverse complement strand
AGATAAAAGTCTGTATTCCCATAGGAATTGTTATAAAATGATAAAAAAAGTAATTTTAATTATTTTATTCTTTGCGTTTTACTTATTTGTCAGCGCTCAGATTCAGCCAAATCTATATAAAAGTATAGATAAAAAGGCAATGGAACAATGGGTTGATTCTATTTATAATAGTATGACCATTGATGAAAAAATAGGGCAACTTTTCATGGTCATCGCTGATCCTCGTTCGTCTTACCATACGAGAATTATTCGAAATATAAAAGAACAAAAGATAGGAGGAGTACTTTTCTCAGGAGGAAACCTGGAGGATCAAGTAGAAAGTATGAATCTATATCAAAAAGAAAGCCGTATACCTTTATTTATTTCTTTTGATGGAGAATGGGGTATTTCAATGCGATTAAAAGAAACACCGAGATTTCCTAAGAATATCATGCTTGGAGCTATTCAAGATAATAAATGGTTACAATTATATGGAGAAGAAGTGGGACGGGAATTTAATGAATTAGGAGTCCATATCAATTTTGCTCCTATGTTAGATGTCTATACATACTCGGCCAGCCCCATTACAAATACGCGCTCTTACGGAGAAGATCCGAAAGCAATCGCAGAAAAAGGAATTGCGTACGCATCAGGATTAGAAAATAAACAAGTAATTGCAGTAGGAAAGCATTTTCCTGGACATGGAGGAACATTGCAGGATTCTCATCATACTGTTCCAGTAATTGAATACGACAAATCGCGATTAGATTCTGTAGATATTTATCCCTTTAAGGAATTTATTAATAAAGGATTATCAGGAATAATGACAGGACATTTATATTTTCCGGCTCTTGACCATAAAACTAAGCAACCAACCTCTCTTTCTCCAACAATAATTACAGATCTTTTACAAAACAAACTCCAATTCGAGGGACTTAAGATTACAGATGCCTTAGTGATGCAAGGAGCTTCTCATGGGAAATATAGTATCGGAGTGGAAGCCATAATGGCTGGCAATGATATTTTATTAAGCCTTGCCCGACCCGCAGAAGAATTTACTGCTGTGAAAAAAGCGATTGAAAAAGGGTTAATTAATATGAGGACTATAGAAGAAAAATGTCTGAAAATTCTTCGTTATAAATATATAGTCGGACTTAATAATTATAAACCAACCATATGTGATGGATTAAAAGACCGAATCAACTCAGACTATGCCGATTGGTTAATCCAAAAATTGAATTCTGAAGCAATCACTCTTTTGAAAAATGATAATGACATAATCCCTCTTAAACAATTAGCAGAAAAAAAGATAGCTCTCGTTGCATTAGGGGAGACTTCATCTAATGAATTTCAATATACAATGAGATATTATAATAATTTTGATTATTATAAACTAAACAAAGGTGAAGATTCTAACCTTTTATTTTCCACACTTAAGAAATACGACGCGATCATATTTTCCATACATTCAGAAAAATATCAGGATTTAACTCTTTTACAATCACTGGCCGAAAATAAAGAAATTCATTTATGTTTCTTTGTGGCTCCCTCTCAATTAAATAAATTCAAAAAAATTATATCATTATCCAAAAGTGTAACTCTCGCTTATGAGAATACAAAACATGCACAAAAATCCGCTGCAGAAATGATTATGGGTGGCCTCCCAGCCAAAGGTAAGCTACCGGTGACTATTGCAGGATTATTTCAAAAAGGGACAGGAATTCAAACAGAAAAAGTGAGATTATCTTATCAGCATCCTAGAGAAGTAGGTATGGACGTAGCAATACTAGGGAAGATAACTAGTATTATTGAAGATGGGATTAAAGAAAAAGCTTTTCCTGGCTGTCAAATTTTAATTGCAAAAGATCAAGTAATTGTATATAATAAATCATTTGGTTATTTCGATTATGCCAAAACTCATAAAGTACAGAATAATGATATTTATGATTTAGCTTCAATAACAAAAGCTATAGCTACTACTACGGCTATAATGAAATTATATGATGATAAAAAACTTAATCTTCAAGATCAGCTGAGTAAATATATTCCGGAATTGCAAAATACCGATAAAGAAAATATCACTATCAAGATGGCTTTATTTCACGAAAGCGGACTGATGTCTTATTATCCTTTTTATCAATTATTAATGGATAAAACGAGTTATGACGGAAAACTTTTTTCAAACAAAAGAGATGTAACTTATCATATCGAATATGATAAAAATATATATATGCGGAATGATTTTGAATATTTGCCTGCGATGATATCCCAAACTTCTCAAAAAGATATTTCTGTACAAATTGCTGAAAATTTATATGTCAATAATCACTTTAAAGACACAATAATAAATAAAATAGCAAGTATGGAGCTAAGAAAAAATACGAACTATTTGTACAGTGATTTGAATTTTATATTATTAAAAGAAGTAATTGAAAATATTACAAAAGAACCATTGGATAAATATTTAGAAGAAAATCTATTTTCAAGTTTAGGAGCTTCCACAACAACCTTTTTGCCGCTGAGAAAATTTAAGAAAGAGGTAATTGCCCCAACAGAACACGATAAATTTTTTCGAAATCAAAATATAAAAGGATACCCACACGATGATATTGCTGCCGTATTGGGAGGAATATCGGGGAATGCCGGTTTATTTTCAAGTGCTAATGATTTGGCAAAAATTTTGCAAATGTTATTGAATAATGGAACATATGGCGGAATAAATTATATTTACGAACCTACGATAAAACTTTTTACCCAAACAAAGAGTTTAAAAAGTCGCAGAGGACTTGGTTTCGATAAACCGGATAAAGATAAAGAGGTCGGATCAACCAGCATACAGGCTTCAGCAAACACATTCGGACATACAGGTTATACAGGAACTTGTTTTTGGGTGGATCCTGATAACAATTTGATTTTTATTTTTTTATCTAATCGCGTATATCCTTCGAGAAAATATACAAAATTGATGGATCTAAAGATTAGACCTATAATTCATAATATTGTTTATGAATCAATTAATTGTAATCAAACATAAATAAGAGAACCATGAAATTAACAGCAATCAGACATACTTCTGTCGATGTACCACCTGGGGTATGCTACGGATTCTCCGATGTACCACTAAACAAATCTTTTGAAACTGAAGCACAAATCGTAAAACAAAACCTCAATAATTACACTTTTGATAAAATTTATTCTAGTCCATTAAGTAGATGCACCTCATTAGCAGATTATTGTGGATTTACTAATTATGAATTAGACAGTAGAATCAAAGAACTTAATTTTGGAAATTGGGAAATGAGGTCATGGATGGAAATTGATAAAAACGAAGCTCAGGCTTGGTTTGCTGACTGGTTCAATTATCCGGCACAAAATGGTGAATCATATGCTATAATGCAAAAAAGAGTCTATAATTTTTTAAATGATATCAAACTCTGTAATCATACAAATATTTGTTTAATTTCTCATGCAGGAGTAATACGGCTTATCCATGTATATCTTGGTTTATGTCCAATAAATGAATCTTTTGAATTTGCTGTTGAATACGGACAAATTTTCCATTTTGATTTATAGCATCTCAAGTTTGGCATAAATTTTGTATTTATATAATACAGTTTGATATTGTTATTCTTCAGGTTAGTTTTTGGAAACAATCAAAATACTTTCTTTCTTCTTATGCTAGCTTGAGAAAGTGAAAACAAGAATTCTAAAATAGTTCCAGAGTGTGTATAGTGTGTTGATTTATAAATCCTTCCTAAGG
>JAJBTS010000235.1 GCA_020860885.1 Bacteroidales bacterium | reverse complement strand
GTATAGGACTGTTTTCCTGTAGTAGTGTGCCTATTACGGGTCGTCAGCAATTGAATCTGGTTTCGGATAACGAAGTTATGACTTTAAGCCTTCAGCAATACAATGATTTTATCAAAACAGCTAAAAAGTCGAACGATGAAGCAAAGACAGCTTTGGTAGTAAAAGTAGGCCGGAATATAGCGAATGCCGTTGAGTCTTATTTTAAGATGCACAATATGGAATCTTTAATTTCCGAATATAAATGGGAGTTTAACCTGGTGGAAGATCCTCAGGTGAATGCTTTTTGCATGCCGGGAGGAAAAATTGTCGTTTATACCGGAATTCTTCCTTATACACAAGATGAGACGGGATTAGCGGTTGTCTTGGGGCACGAAGTGGGTCATGCAATAGCTAAACACGCCAATGAAAGAATGTCCAATCAGTTGGCGTTAAATTACGGAGGGGCCGCTTTAGGCGCTTTACTGGACCGGTCATCCTCCACAGCTCAAACGATTGGATCAACGGTCTGGGGATTAGGTACTCAGGTTGGAGTGATGCTGCCATTTAACCGGAAACAGGAATTGGAAGCCGATCATCTGGGGCTGATACTGATGGCTATTGCCGGTTACGACCCGAATCAGGCTATTCCTTTCTGGCAACGGATGTCTCAGCAGTCACAAGGAGGTATGGAGTTTCTGAGTACTCACCCGTCTGACCAGAATAGGATCAAAGAGATACAAAAGGAGCTTCCGGAAGCTATGGAATATTACAATGCTATCTGGGGGAAAGGAACGAATAAACAAAATACAACCCCGTCTTCTAATAAAAATGCAAATACCAGTCCGGACTGGCACTTCTGAAAGACAGAAGATCGGATGAGATTGTCTAAAAAGATCTATCTATCCCTAAATCCCCTGAAGGGGGACTTCTTAAATCATTGAATATCAACAGCGGGTTCAAAAAGAACTTTCTGCCCCTAAATCCCCTGAAGGGGACTTCTTAAATCATTGAATTTTAATAGCCCCCTTTAGGGGGTTGGGGACTAAACAATGAGATTATTGATTTTTTGGACATTCTTTTAGGGGTCAGCCGGTGAAATTATTGACTTTTTGGGCATCCTCGTTGTTCCCGATGATACCTTATTTATCACTTAAGGTAATACCCATTTTCTCCATTAGAAAGCTGGCATTCATATTCTGAGCGATGCCTTCTCTCAATTTGTATGAGAAGCTAAGCGTGTTATCCTGAATATCCGCTTCAAAACGATAATTTTTAACTTGATCCGGAAATTCATTTTCCAGACTACCCAATACAAGGTCATGGGTAGCAATAATTCCGCAGGAATTAAGATGGATGAATTGTTTTACCAACGCTAAGGATCCTTTTTGTTTGTCAATCGAATTGGTTCCTTTTAATATTTCATCCAGAATAATAAAAAGTTTTTCCCCGGATTGAAGTTCATTGATAATCATCTTTAATCTTTTTAATTCTGCAAAGAAATAGGATTCGTTATCACTTAAGGAATCCGAGGTTCGTAAACTGGTAATAAGTTTTGCAGGATAGATATTCAGCGATTCGGCACAGGTAGGAGCTCCTATACAGGATAGAATAAAATTTACACCTATGGTTCTCAGATAAGTGCTTTTTCCTGCCATATTCGCTCCTGTTATAATGAGGAAAAGCGGGTGTTTTTGAATGGATATATCGTTCTTAACGCACTTATCTCTGTTCATTAACGGATGACCGAGGTTTTTTCCCTCCATCTTAAAGTATTCGTTTACTATATTCGGAAAGACATAATCCGGATGATTAAAAGAAAAAATACCCAAAGAACAATAGGCATCAAATTCACCTAAGGTTTTGATCCAGACGATCAGGTTTTCTCCTTCTTTTTCTTTCCATTCTTCCAGTTTGATAGACTTTTTAATATCCCATAGTAAAAGCGGATTTAAGAGTAAGTGGACCACCAGGTTGGCACGTTGTTCCAATTCGTTGGATAACTGAGCCAGTTTCCTGAATTTATCGGAAGCTTTTTCTTCATTTTTCAGGAATATGCTTTGAAGCTGAGTTAATTCTCCTGAGCTAAATTTTTCATTTTCTATCGAATGGATCAAGCCGGAATACGAACGTAGGATATCTACTTTTTTACCCGTTAATTTTTGTATCTCATTTACTTTTTTCGCCTGGCTCTCACTTAAAAGGAAAAAAAGGATGTATACCCATATCAAAATCTGTGCGGGAAGAACCGATACGGCGACTAAGCCCATGAGAATCAACCAACATATAGGTATGATATAAGTTAAGCTTTTCCATATTTTACGGGAAGTGATAAGATCAGGATTGCGTACAAAATCTTTTATTTCCTTGTAATCCGAATCTTTTCCGGGATGAGTTAATCCTGTTACTGTGAAATGATGACAAAAAGAAGGTTTGTCGCCCATCTCTTTTATAGCTTCCTGGCGTATATCTATCTTCTCCTTTGCAGACAATGGGTTTTCAAACCATTGTATTAATATTTTTTTCCGTAATTGGTGCATGTCCTGTTAATGGATTGAAATAAGGAATGCTTACCAAAGAGGTCCAGGTCCAGACTGAAGAAATGATTGGAATTGATTTTTTCATGAGCTCCGTCAAAAGCTGAAAAATCATATTCCAGAGCTTTCAGCTCGTTTTGATCGCACTGTAAAGATGTTTCTGAATAATACTTTCTTTTCTGAAATTTATTGTATTGAATTAATAATAGGAGAAAAAGAATTAATCCGGTAATAAGTATTGAAATAGTTGCGATTGCTCCTGATGACTTAAATACAAAGGCCAAAACAATAGTCGCAATGAAAATAATCAGGCGTACAGTTCCGGTTAAATAAATTTTCTTTTTCGTCGAAGATAAATTATCTTCCGTTTGCTTCAGGCGTTTTTTGTAGTGAGAATAAATAGATTCGTACATATAGTATTTACTTAAAAATACAAATGTAGTGGTTTTTCCTGAAAATTTTCAATCACTAGGAACAACCTCTTAATCGGAAGACTTATTGTACTTACCGCTTTTAGCCGGATAAGTACAATAAGTATCTTTTCTTTTTGTCGGATCACAGTTGATTCCGGGTGATTTTACCTTTTATTACGAATAAAGAAATGATATCCTCTTTCCTTATGATCGTGTCTCCTTTGTAGTCGGGATTGCACGAACGAAGGACGATTTTATCATCATCTCTGTGCTGGAACAGAAGTTTGACAGTCCGTAAGTTATTCGCACTGTCATTGGTGATGACCAGGTAAGCTTCTCCCCATAATATAATATCGAAGTTGTATATCCTTTTGACGGCGATGATCTCTCCGGAACAATATTTCGGCGACATAGAGTCTCCTACATGGGTCAGGTAGGCGGTACAATCGTTGAAATGTTCGTAGTTGATATAGAAGGTAGGAGTTTCCACATTATTCATCTGTTGCGGAATAATTCCTCCGCTACTTTCTATGTCTTCATAGAACGGAACGCCTCCTTCGTAAGAGATCATTACTCTCTCAGGAGCCTTTAAGTCTTTCTGATTTGCATTGTATTTCATCCCTTTCCCGGAAATAAGCCAGTCTTTATTGACGTTAAATGCCAGAGATATTTTATTAATGGTAGCATCACCCACATTATTCCCTTCTGATAATGCACGGGATAAACTGGATTGATGGGTGCCGATTTTGGTTGAAAATTCTTCCATCTTAAGACCACTGTCTTTGATTACTTCTCTGATTCTCTGTTTAATAT
>JAJBTS010000225.1 GCA_020860885.1 Bacteroidales bacterium | reverse complement strand
ATATATTGTTTTTGTAGATAAGTTATGAAATGAGGGAATGAACCCGCGTACATCAGTGCTTCACCCCTTTAATAATACCGTTATTTCTAAAAAATCACTACCTTTGTGTTATGATCATAGAAAAGATCTCTATACTGAATTTCAAGAATATAGAAGAGGCAGACCTTACTTTTTCTTCTAAAATGAATTGCCTGTTTGGGGATAACGGAATGGTAAAAACCAATCTGTTTGATGCTTTGTATTCTCTTTCTTTTACTCGGAATTATAATAATTTACCGGATTCCCAATTGATTCTGCATGGTAAAGTTTTTATGGTCCTTCAGGGATATTATAAAAATGGAGATAATTCTGAAGAGATTTATTGTGGAATAAAAAGAAAACAAAAGAAAGTATTCAAAAGAAATAAAAAAGAGTACGAAAGATTATCGGAGCACATAGGTTTGATTCCTATGGTGATGATTTCTCCTGCTGATATTGATCTGATCCAGGGAGGAAGCGATGAAAGGAGAAAATTCGTGGATATGCTTATTTCTCAATACGATAAGGAATACTTACATTCTTTGATACATTATAATAAAGCTCTGTATCAACGAAATTCTTTATTAAAAGAGATCACGTCTCTTTCGGATGAGTCCTTGTTTGAAATTCTGGAAGAGCAAATGGATCTATACGGTACATCTATCCATCAGAAAAGGATCCGGTTTGTTACGGAATTTCTTCCGGTATTTCAAAGATATTATAAAGCAATAAGCCAGGATAATGAACAAGTGGACTTTCAATACGATTCTCATCTGAGTGATTTTTCTTTGTCTTTTTTGTTATCTTCTCGTAGAGAGAAAGATAAAACACTGGGGTATACCAGTTCGGGAATACACAAAGATGATTTCGACTTTTTACTGGATAATTTTCTGATTCGTAAAATAGGTTCCCAAGGGCAGAATAAAACGTATCTTATTGCTTTGAAGCTCGCTCAGTTTACCCTGCTTGTCGAAAGGGGATCTTCTGTCCCTATTTTATTGCTGGATGATTTGTTTGATAAACTGGATGCAAAACGGGTAGAACAAATTATCAAGCTCGTAGCACAGTCTGACTTCGGACAGATATTTATTACGGATACCAACAGGAAATATCTGGATGAAATATTAAAAGATATGCAACACGATTACAAATTATTCCATGTAGAGAATGGAATGATAAATGAACAACTATAAACGAACTAAAAATTGAAGAATGAAACGAACCAATTCACGACTTATCGGAGAAATCCTCGACACGTTTTTTGAAGAGAATCCTAAAATGGCAGACAAATTAGCCGAAACCCGCCTTATGGATTACTGGAATTCTATGAGCCCTATGATCAGCCGTTATACTACTGACTTGTATATAAGAAATAAAGTCCTGTATGTTAAAGTTAATTCTTCCATCTTAAAAAATGAATTGCTTCTGGGAAAAGATAATCTTATAAAGAAACTGAATGAGGAAGCAGGACGAACTGTTATCGAAGATATTACAGTTAGCAGTTAACAGTCACCAGTAAACCGAGACTGCTTTACTGTTGACTGATTACTGTTGACTGAGAATGGTTTGTACGGCTTTTTCGACCATGGGGTCGTTTTGCAGCTGTATTGTATAGAAAGCTTCATCACCGAAGAAATTTTGCAGGATACGAGCGTAGGCTGTTGTCATAATCTGGTTTTCCGATCGGGAAATCTGTGTAGAACATCTTCTTATTCCATTCATATCTGCAAAGCGGATCAATTCAGAAAAAATAGGTTGCGTTTTTAAGTATTCTAACATAGACATGTAATCCTTGTATTCATCTCTTAAGTGTAAGTTTTTATCAAAATACTGAAAAGCGAATTTTTCGAAGATACCATGGTTTTCCATTTTTAGGAAATAACTCGTCAAATGGGTTGTATCTATCGGAATAAATATGTCGGGAATAATACCTCCGCCTCCATATACCGTACGACCATGAAATGTTTCGTACATTAAAGTCGTATCGATCTTAAGGCTATCCTGATGAAATCCTTCTCCATTACTTAATTGATTGATCCAATCCTGATTGTATTCGTCGGATTTACCTAAAGTATATTTCCTCTGTATATTTCTTCCGGAAGGAGTGAAATAACGGGCAATAGTCAGTCTCAAAGCTGAATTATCGGAGAGTTCGATTTGATTTTGGACCAGTCCTTTTCCAAAAGAGCGGCGTCCCATGATGATTGCCCTGTCGTTATCCTGCAATGCTCCAGCTACGACCTCACTGGCTGAAGCAGACATCTGATCCATCAGAATAACTACTGTATTCTCAGGAAAATTACCACTTCCATCGGATATAGATTCCATACGGGGGAAAGACTTACCTTCCGCATACACAATCATCCTTCCGGCGGGTAAGAATTCATTGGCAATATTAATGGCTGCATCTAGAGAACCTCCACCGTTCATTCGTAAATCAATAATGAAAGAATGACATCCTTTTGCTGATAATTTAGTGATTGCCTGAATAAATTCGTCGTAGGTAGTATGACTGAATTTGTCGTATATTTTAATAATACCTATTCCTTCGTATGCTTCGTAAGCGGCCTGAATAGTACGGATGGGAATATCTCCGCGGGTAATGGTATATTCTAAAATCTGATCTGCATATTCGGGAGAGTTTCTTTTAATGCCCAGTTTGACAGAAGTTCCGATAGGCCCTCGAAATGTGTTAAGTATAAATTCATCCGTTATATCTTTTCCCACTAAAAGGGAATCATCGGCGAAAACGATTCGATCTCCCGGCATCAATCCTACTTGTGAAGCAGGTCCTCCGTGAACAATATTAAGCACAATGAGCGTGTCTTCGAAAAGATAAGGTGTTACACCTAATCCGCCAAAATGACCTTCCATATCCTCGTTGATCGATTGTAGTTCTTTTCCTGAAATATAACTGGAATGCGGATCTAATTCTTTAATAATATTATTGATTGCATTCTCGGTCAGATCTTTCATGTTGACAGCATCGACATAATCCTGATTGATAATATCCAGGATGACGCTGACTTTGTTGTTGGGAGTCATAAATAATTTACGTCCGAAAGATTTCCCGGAAATAAAATTACCGATAACTATTCCTATTATAAGAGAAATGGCAACAGAACAAATAATCCACCAGGTCGTTTTTTTAGATCCCATTTACAAATGAAGCTTGGCGCTTTTTAACTTAAATTTAATTCCTCTTTGTTTATATATACAACTTCTATATTTGCTCTTTCCAGCAAATCTATACCATCGCTCAGACGATATTTTTCTGAATAAACAATTCTTTTAATGCCTGCCTGAATAATTAATTTAGCACATTCTATACACGGAGAAGCCGTAACATATAAAGTAGCATCTTTACTATTGTTGTTCGAACGGGCTATTTTGGTTATTGCGTTTGCTTCAGCATGAAGTACATACGGTTTTGTTAATCCTTCTTCGTCTTCACAGTTATTTTCAAACCCGGAGGGGGTACCATTGTATCCGTCCGAAATTATCATCTTATCTTTTACAATTAATGCTCCTACTTGTCTTCGCACACAATAGGAGTTTTCGGCCCATATCATAGCCATGCGAAGATAACGCTTGTCGAGTTCTTTTTGTTTATTATTTAACTTATTCATATAAGCATTTATCTGTCGCAAAAGTACAAATAAAACTATAATTTGGAAATAATATGTATTTATACTATGAAAAAATAACTGTTTTTTCTTATTTT
>JAJBTS010000063.1 GCA_020860885.1 Bacteroidales bacterium | reverse complement strand
TTCAATATTACAAAGACATCGTTCAATCCTTTTCTTATATTCTTTCTTATTTTCATATTAAGGCTGATAAGGAATATGTTTTAATGACCATTTTAAGTTCCTTAAGACTAAAAAGGGTAACACCAGAAATGCTAATAAAGCTATATAATGAGGCCAGCTATAAATCAGATCTCTTCCGTTCAAAGCCTGATCCACATAAATCATAAAATAATGCCGTAGTGGAAAAAGGTTACTAAGAGCCTGTACCGGAGGATACATAGCATCTACGGAATAAGAAAAACCGGATATGGAAAAAGCAATCATCCCCCAAATACAGGCAAAACTTAAGCCCAACCGAAGGGTAGGGAAGCACCCTATCATAAATATGCCCAAAGCCTGAGAAGAAATGATCAATAAAAATAAAGCAACAATCATCGGAGGGAGATGATGAGCCGGAAATTGCATAAATATATATAATACTGCATAAATAATTAATCCTACTATAAAAAACACTACGGTTTGAGGAATTATTTTTCCTGTAATAGCTTGCAATATGGATCCATGAGCAGAATTAAACCATTTTCTTACTGTTTTTTCTTTTATTTCCGTTCCAATGCTATAAACCGTTACACACATAATCAATAATGCCAAAATTCCGGGAATTATTATATTATTGAGGTATACTGAATAATTTAACCATGGATTACCCAGAGGCCTTGTATCAATAACAATCGGTTGGACTTGCGCCATGATTTGTGCATCAGTATAACCTTTCGCCCTTCCTGTTTGTAAAACCACCGCTCCGGCCGATAAGGTTGCAATAGTTTTCATATCTTTGAACAAAAGGGATCCTGCTATAAGAAATGAGTTGTTCGTATAAAAAGACAACATGTGTTGTTTGCCAGTGGAGGCATCCGTGGTAAATTTGTAAGGAATATAAAATATACCGTAAATTTCTCCTCTTTGCATAGCTTTCCGGGCTTCTTCAAAATCTTGATATTGTATCACTACTTCCGTTCCTTCAAATGCATTTAATTGACGGCCTAATGCACGGGAAGTAGAAGTGTTATCCATATCAACCAGTGCAATCGGAAGGTTTGTTGGTAGTCCTTCATACATAAGAGAAATAAAGAAACCCAGCGAAATCAAAGGAGCAATGATCATACAGAACCAATAGATCTTTCCCTGAAACAATCTACCTATTTCCCTGTTCGCAACTTGAAAGATAGGATGCATTTATAAAATAAGAATTAAAAATTAATCATTGATTACAACCGACATTCCTGGAAATAAATCCTCCATATATTCCACAGGACGGGCTTTTACTTCAAAAGTTTTCAGGTCGTACTGGCCATTCGTTTTAGTCGCTTTCCACGATGCATACGTTCCCATATCTTTCATATAGAATATGGTTAGTTTAATATTTTTATCCAATGCAGGAACATAAGCATCAATAGTCTTATCAATTTGCATGCCTTTCAGCAGATCCTCTCTAACATTAAATACCACCCAGGCATCTTTTCTGTCCATAACATTCATGATAGGACTTCCGGTACCTGCTAATTCGCCTACTTTGGGATATACTTCAGATATAGTTCCATCAATAGGAGATAATAAGATAGTTTCCTGAACGTAAGACTCCACCTCATCAATAGCTCCGGTAGCTTGATTTACTAAAGCTGCAGCAGCTATTTTATCTTCTTTATCTGCTCCGTTTTTCGCCATTTCATATTGAAATTTAGCAGCTTCTTCCGTGGCTTTCATCGCTTGATAATTTGCTTCTGCCTCATCTTTTTTCTGAGCAGAAACAACGCCTTTATCATACAGATTCTGCATTCGATTGTAGGATTTTTGTGCAATGTCCATTCCTGCTTTAGCTTTTTCCCACATTGCAAAGGCTGAATTTATCTGTTCTTCACGAGCTCCATTTATGGCTTTAGTGCTTTTAGCCTGAGCAGCCTCCCTTGCAGCTAAAGCTTGCATTAGTTTTGCCTGAACATCCGGGCTGTCTATAATAACCAACGTATCGCCCTTGTTAACCTTTTTTCCTTCGGAAGTACGCAATTCTAATATTCTTCCCGGAACTTTGCTGGAAATCCTTACTTCTGTGGCTTCTACCTGGCCTTGAATTATATCTTTTCTTGGCTTCAAAATAAACCAACCAACAATAGCTACTAAAATTATAGCTACTATTAAAGTGATAAATGCCAAAAGCATATTATTTTTCCTGAGCGATTTATTATTCGTCGTATTCATAGGATTGAAAATTCTTATTTTTAATTCTATATATTATTTTTCACTATATAAAAGCCCCATAGCCTTATTTAATTCGACTTCTCCTAGTCGTATTGCAATTTGTGCATCTATGAATTCAGACTGCGCCTTATACCATGCCGTTTGAGCTTCCATTACATTAGAAGAGGGAATTACACCTTCTTTGAAACCTAAATTGGCGTAGCGTAAATTTTCTTCCGCACTTTCTTTATTCTTAGTTGCCGCCACTAGTTTTTTTTGAGCTTCCTCTAATTTAAATTTAGACTGGTTTACTTGTAATTCAATTTTCTCTTTGGCTTCATCCATTTCCAAGTGCTTTATCCGGGTTTCTGCTTTTGCCGACCTCAATTTATGTTGTTTTTCTCCCCAGTGGAATAAAGGAACATTCACCACAACTCCTAAATTCCAGGATCCGGCAAACTTATTTTGAAAACCATTAAAAGAATTAGGATTAGAAACCAGATAATTTCCCATTAAAGCAATAGTAGGAAGCATTTCAGCCCGTATCAGATCTTCTTTTTTCTCGTAAATTTGAGTACTTAATCCTAAGCTTTTTATTTCTGCCCGATTATTTAAAGCTTCCTGGATATTTCCTGATGGTTGAGTAGTATGGATAGGAAGCATTTCGTTTTCTTCATCTCTTAACCGGATAGGTTCTTCCATAGGCAAACCGCATAGTTGACATAAAAGCATTTTAGATAACTGAAGTCCATTATACACTTGTAGTTGAGTCATTTCAGCTTCATTCAGTTTTACTTTAACACTTAAACCGTCGGCATGGGTAGCTACCCCTTCTTCAATCATAGCTTGCATATCTTTATTCATCTGTTCAAGCAATTGAACATAATTATCCGATAATTTTAATTTATTTACCAGAGAGATTGTTTGCCAGTATGTTTGATCTACCTGAAGAATAACATCCTGAATACTTGCAGTCCTCATAAGTTTAGCAAGTTCATTTGCATATTCTGTAATTCTGTTATAAGCAATGATCTTACCCCCCATAAAAACAGGTTGAACCAGCGAAACACTTCCTACAAAGACATTGTGTATATCCAATTCAAATTGTTCTTTAGGTATTATGGCATGCTCTTTCCAAAGAATTTTTCCCGGTTCACTGGAAGGATCAAAGGGATTTCCGTTAGCATCCAAAGGAACCTGATTTCCGTTAATCATGGTCCATTGATTATTAATCTGTTCGGGCGTAAAACCAAAACTACCATCAGACATTACTGTACCCACGGGGAGATGCTTATCTCCGTCTAACAAAGAAATATTTCTATGGTTGTATAAATAAGCACCTTTTAAAGATATATCAGGAAGATATTGAGTAAATGCAGCTTTTTTATCAGATTCGGTTTTCTTTATGTTTTCATTTGAAATACTTAATTGCTTATTATTCTCGAGAGCTAGATTCCTACAGTCTTCCAATGTCAGGATTTGCTGAGCATTTATAAGAATATGGCAAAGGAGAAGTGCCAATAATAATTC
>JAJBTS010000302.1 GCA_020860885.1 Bacteroidales bacterium | reverse complement strand
CTTTTCCATACATGAATTCAGAAGCTAATTTTAATAAATCCATATGACATTTAATAAAACAGAGGAATAAGAAAAAGAATATTTACAGGAGGTTATTACGATTATCCGGGATACGATTCAGAGTGCAGATTCGTCCGTTAGTCAGCAAATCCAAACTCTTAAAGAGCAAAAAGATTATTTGTGGCAAAGCAGGACGGATATCGACGCCCAGGAAGTAAGATCGCAAAGAGAAAGTATCCTGAATACATTAGCGCTTGGTGAAGGTGTTATCAACAAACGAAAACATTTGGGTAAACTATTGGATATCCCTTATTTCGGAAGGATTGACTTTCAGGAAGAAAATACTGCTGAGCCCAAAATGCCTGTTTATATCGGGATATATACTTTTTACGATTTCAATAAGAAAATAAATCTTATTTACGACTGGCGCGCCCCTATTTCCAGCATGTTTTATGATTACGAACTAGGTGAAGCCTCTTACCTTTCTCCGTACGGGGAAATAAAAGGGAATATCTCATTGAAACGTCAGTACCGCATCCGGAAAGGGACGATGGAATATATGTTTGAGAGTTCGCTGACGGTTC
The DNA here is from genome assembly GCA_020860885.1 of Bacteroidales bacterium. Taxonomy (GTDB): domain Bacteria; phylum Bacteroidota; class Bacteroidia; order Bacteroidales; family Azobacteroidaceae; genus Azobacteroides. Next base: position 3,164 of record JAJBTS010000302.1, on the reverse strand, counting down.
ATGATGATATACTGCAAAAAGAACTAAGTTCGAATACCGACGATAAGATGAAAAACATCGTCGCAACGATACAACGCGAACAAAACCAAATCATACGTAACGAAAACGCCCATGTACTTATCATTCAGGGAGTAGCCGGATCAGGAAAGACATCTATAGCTCTCCACCGCATCGCTTACCTCTTATATTCCCATAGAGGGAATCTATCTTCTAAAGATATACTCATTATTTCCCCGAACAAAGTTTTTGCCGATTACATATCGAATGTACTTCCTGAACTGGGAGAAGAGAAAGTTCCGGAAATAAGCATGGAGCAAATACTCACGAATATATCAGATAATAAATATAAGTTTCAGACATTTTTTGAGCAGGTGAATGAACTGCTGGATAAACCTTCCAAAGATTTTATCCGCCGCATTCAATACAAAGCTTCTTTTGAATTTATTTCGGAATTGGATAAATTTATTCTTCATATGGAGAACCATTATTTTCATGCGGTTGATGTAAAGATAAGCCGCTTTTTTACCATTCCCGCGGAATATATTGAGGAGCAATTCCGCAGATTCGACCGCTATCCCATACGCCGGAGATTTGAAGTGATGACCAATTATATTGTCGAAAATATGGAGATAAAATACCGGGTGACTGCTACCACAGCCGAACGCAATTTTCTTAAAAAAGAAATACGCACTATGTTTGCAGGAAATAACGATCTTAAGGTATACAAAGACTTTTTTCAGTGGGCAGGAATTCCTGAAATGTTCAAAATGAAGAAAAACCACACTCTGGAATATTCAGATCTTGCAGCATTGGCGTATATCCACATTGCTTTGGAAGGACTGAAATCGTATTCTCATGTCAAGCATTTACTTATTGATGAGATGCAGGATTATTCACCCATACAATATAAAGTGATTTTAAAGTTATTTTCCTGCCGAAAAACAGTACTGGGAGATGCCTGCCAGTCGGTAAACCCTTATGGTTCGTCGACAGCAGAGATGATTCGGAAAGTACTGGTGAATGGGGAAGTCATGAAATTGTGTAAAAGCTATCGTTCTTCTTATGAGATTACCGATTTTGCACAAAAAATAAGAAGGAATGAAGATATGGAGACGGTAAAAAGACATGGAGAAAAACCGGAAACTCTTTCGTTCAGGAATAGAAAAGAAGAATTAGACGGCATTCAGGGAGTAATAAATACTTACAAAAAATCCGGTTATAAGTCCTTAGGCATTATTTGTAAAGACGAAAGTCAAGCGGCTGAATTATATCAAGAACTCCGGGAAGTAAATAAAAACATCCATTTTCTGTCTTCTAAAAGTAATTATTTCGTACAGGGAATGATTGTAACGTCTGCTCACTTAGCAAAAGGCCTTGAGTTTAATGAGGTAATAATTCCGGATGCGGATAATAAAAATTACCATACGGAAATAGACAGAAGTATGTTGTATGTAGCAGTTACCCGGGCTATGCACCGATTGACTTTAACTTATCAGAACAAACCGACTACATTCATTCAGGAAGTCCGGAAATAATATTATCCTCTCAGCAACTGTTATCAGTCCCTAAGTGAAAATCTCACTCTCTGTGACGCTGTTGGTATTTTCAATTCTAGGAATTCTTTTTTAAAATGACTATATTGCGTTCCGTAAGAATCATCAATAAAAAATATTTAACTTATGAATGCAAAAGAGTATATCTCAACGAACTCAGAACGGTTTTTAGAAGAATTATTCAGTTTAATAAGAATTCCCAGTATCAGTGCCCATTCAGACAAAAAAGATGAAATGATCCGTTGCGCGGAGCAATGGAAAAAGTTGCTGTTAGAAGCGGGTGTTGATAAAGCAGAAGTAATGCCTACCGAAGGAAATCCTGTGGTTTTTGCTGAAAAGCATGTGGCAGACGGATTACCAACGATTCTGGTATACGGGCATTATGATGTTATGCCTGTTGAACCTTTGGAGTTATGGGAATCGGAACCTTTCGAACCGGAAATTCGCAATGGATATATTTTTGCCCGTGGAGCTGACGATGATAAAGGCCAATCCTTTATTCACGCCAAAGCTTTTGAATACCTCAACCGTAATGAAAAATTAAAATGCAATGTTAAATTCTTAATTGAAGGAGAAGAAGAAGTCGGTTCCAAAAATCTGGAAGCCTTCTGTGTAGCTAATAAAGAATTATTGAAAAGCGATACCATCCTGGTTTCAGACACAAGTATGTTAGGAATGGATACCCCCAGTGTAACTACTGGCCTGCGAGGATTGGCTTATTGGCAGATTGAGGTTACAGCTTGCAATCGAGATCTGCATTCCGGATTATATGGAGGGGCTGTAGCGAATCCGATTATGGAATTAAGCAAAATCCTGGCTCAACTCATTGACGAAGACGGACATATCACCATACCTCACTTTTATGACGATGTTGATGAAGTTTCGAAAGAAGAACGCGAACTGATGGCACAAACACCCTTCGATCTTGACGCTTACAAAAAATCAATAGGATTAAAAGACATCCATGGAGAGAAAGGATACAGTACACTGAAGCGAACCGGAATTCGCCCGGCTTTAGATATTTGCGGTATTTGGGGCGGATATACGGGAGAAGGATCCAAAACGGTATTACCCGCTAAAGCTTTTGCAAAATTATCTTCCCGACTGGTGCCTCATCAAGATTACAATAAAATTAAAGACCTGGTCATAAATCATATCAAATCCATAGCGCCCGCCTATATCGATGTGGATGTACAATGGTTGCATGGTGCCGCCAGTTATGTATGTCCGATAGATTTACCTGCCTACCGCGCAGCGGAAAAAGCCTATCAGAAAGTTTTTGGTAAAAGACCATTACCTTTCCGAAGCGGCGGTAGTATAGGAGTAATTCCCGTCTTCGAAAAAGTATTGGGAGTTAAGCCCATACTCATGGGATTCGGTCTGGAAACGGATGCTATACATTCTCCGAATGAAAATTTCAATCTGGAGTTATTCTATAAAGGAATAGAAACAGTTATTGAATTTTATAATGAATTCGGAAAATAATCCAAATCCCTCATTTTATAATGATGTCCAAAAAGTCAATAATTTCATCGTTTGGCCCCCCAGGCGGGAGGGGGTGCGGGGCGCGAGGGGGGGGTGCGGTTGGGGGGGGGGGGGGGGGGTGGTTGG
>JAJBTS010000201.1 GCA_020860885.1 Bacteroidales bacterium | reverse complement strand
TTGATTCGATTGCCAATAATTTTATATAAGGTATCTTTATAATCTACCATCTTGATATCTTAATCTATCAAATTTTAGTACAAATATAGGCATGTTTATGAGACTGGCAATATAATGTGCGTTTTTTAAGCATTATTTTTTTGTTTTAAACAAAATGTTTATATTTGTGGCGTGTTTATGTTAGATTCATAAACATAAAAGCGAAACTCCACTGCTTTGAATGGAGAAACTAGATACAAAATTTAGAATATGGCAACGAATCCTCCTAAAAATAATGCAAGAGTAGGTGCTGTAAAAAGTCGTTCTCAGCTCCAGAATCCTAAAACAGGGCTGTGGATTAAAAGAGATACAAAGACTGGACAATTTAAGGATGTGAAAACCTCAAGTTCTAAACCATTTAAGGGCGTAAGAAAAGAAAAATAATTGGAGAATGGAGAAAAGAGAACTTGAGGCTTTTATCAAATCTTTTGTTAAAGATCTCTCAGAAAACAATGTCGCTATTTTTGCAGGAGCAGGAATGTCTCGTGAAGCAGGTTGTGCTAATTGGCCAGAATTGCTTCGTGAAATAGCAGATGAATTAGGTTTATCTGTAGATAAAGAATATGATCTAATATCCCTGGCTCAATATCATGTTAATGAGAAAAAGAATAGGCATCGGATTAAAACTAAAATTTTAGAGGAGTTTGCAGATGTAGATTCCCCTACTAAGAATCATAAAATACTTGCAAGACTGCCAATAACAACTTATTGGACTACAAATTATGATACATTAATTGAAGATGCGTTAAGTGCTGAATATAGAATTGTAGATATGAAGCATGAAGTAAAACAATTAACACATACCAGGCCGAAGAGAGATGCTGTAGTATATAAAATGCATGGAGATGTTAATCATCCGGATGATGCTATTCTGACAAAACAACAATACGAAGAATATTATAAAACCCACGAATCGTTTATCGCAACCTTATCAGGTGACCTGATTACAAAAACATTTTTATTCATTGGTTTTAGTTTTACAGATCCCAACTTAGCGTATGTATTAAGCCGAATGAATATCCAATTTGGAGAAGGGAGTCGCCAGCATTATTGTTTTCTGAAAAAAGAAATAAAAGAAGCGGGTGACGACATCGAAATATTCAAATACAAAAAAAGGAAACAAGAATTAATGATTAACGACCTAAGAAGGTATAAGGTAGAAACTATTTTGGTTGATGAATATTCCGATATTACAGATATTTTATTAGAGATAGAACGACGTTATAAGAAAAAAACGATATTTATTTCTGGTAGTGCTGAGGAATATGGACATTGGAGCCGAGAAGAGGCTCAAAATTTTATTCATCTTTTAAGTAAAAGCATTGTCACAACTGGTTATAGGGTGGTTTCCGGTTTTGGCTGGGGTGTAGGTAGTGCTGTTATTAATGGCGCATTAGATGCAGTATATGAGAATCTGAAAAAAAGCAGCGAAGATCAATTGGTCATAAAACCTTTTCCTCAATTTAGGACAGGAGATAAAGAGTTATCTATCCTTTGGGAAGAGTATAGACAAAGAATGATGTCTCTTTGTGGTATTGCAATTTTTGTTTTCGGTAATAAGAAAAATGAATCAGATAAGATAGTTGATGCAAATGGAATGAAGAGAGAATTTGAAATTGCGGTAGAACAAGGATTGGTTCCTATACCATTACCTGTTACTGGTTATATGAGTAGACTCATTTTTGATGTAATATTATCAGAGCCAGAAAAGTTTCTATTAGGTGAAACATGGATTTTAAAAGAGTTGGAGAAAATAGGCTTAACATCTTCTATAGAAGAAATAATAACAATTGTAATTAATATAATCAAACGATTAAATAGGTAATCATTATGTCAAGAAAAGTATTTACAAGTTTTCATTATATTCCTGATAATTGGAGGGCAAACCAAGTTAGGAATATGGGAAAAATAGAAGGAAACACTATTTGTTCTACAAATAAATGGGAAGAAGTAACAAAAGGAGGGAGCAAGGGCATTGAAAAATGGATTGACGATAATATGTCGGGAAAATCATGCATCATTGTATGTGTAGGTGAAACTCCTGCTGGCCGAAAATGGAGTAAATAGGTAATCGAAAAAGCATGGAATGAAGGCCGGGGTATTGTAGGAATTCACATACATAATCTTAAAGACAAAGACGGTGTACAAGCAAATAAAGGAAGAAATCCTTTTGATGATTTTACTATTAACAAAAAAGCTATGTCTTCAATAGTAAAATGTTACAACCCACCATACTCGACCAGTACAAATGTTTATAATTATATAAAGGATAACTTAGAAAGTTGGATTGAAGAAGCAATAGAAATTCGCAATAAGTATTAATCAATAATCTATAAAGAAAATTTTATGAGCAAATCAAAAAATATTTTTATTAGTCATCATGGAGAGGATGACGAGCATGTTCAACGATTAAAAGAACGGCTAAAAAATGATGGTTATGATGTTAGAAACAGTTCTGTAGATAGTACTAAGCACCAAGAAGTAAGACCTAGTGATGATGAAATCAAAAGAGATTTACAAGATGGTATCAATTGGGCTGGTACGTTTATATGTTTAATAGGAGAAGATACACATACTCGAGATTGGGTTGATTTTGAAATAGAAGAGGCATTTAATCAAGACAAACCTATTGTCGGGATATTTAAACATGGATGCGCAAATTCTGTTGAATTGCCAGAAGCATTTAAGAAATATAGGACATATACTATTGGCTGGAACTCACTCGATAAATTGGAAGACATTTTAGACGGGAAACATGTACCTCACGAAAATCCTAACGGGACTTCTCCTAATCCTCCTTATGAAATACATAGAGTACCTTGTTAACAACACAAATATGACAAATTTTTCTTATAAAATTGAGCATGACTTTGGATTAGCTCCAAATCCATTTTGGGGATATTGTACACTTGCTGTATGCAAAGGAGATATTAGAAAAAACAAAAACTGTGTTGTGGGTAGCTGGATTTTTGGCTCAGGCAGTAAAGAACTGAAAAATATAAATAAGCTTATATATGCTATGCAAGTCGAAGAAATATTGACTTTCGATGAATATTGGAATGACTTAAGATTTCAAAAGAAGAAGCCTATCATTAATGGTAGTCTACCGCAAATGTATGGCGACAATTTCTACCATCATAATGAAGATGGTATATTTATTCAAGAAAATTCTGCTCACTCAAAAGCAAATGGACTTCCTAATGGAGGACACATCACTAAAGACAAGCGTGGGGGAAGGGTATTGATCTCCCGAAAATTTTATTATTTTGGAGAAAATGCAATTGATATTCCAGAAGAATTAATAGACGATATTTTTTGTACAAAAGGATCAGGACGTTATGTTAGGAGTAAATCCCTTTCTCAATTATCTGTTAACAAACTTACAGAATATCTTCAGAAAAATTATACCGTAGGTAGGCATGGCCTTCCGAAAAATTGGATTGTATATACAAAAGACACAAAGAATTTCAAATAACCGAAATGTCTCTATTTATTTATCATATAGATTAAATACCTCTTTATGGGTGCTTATTTTCCCAGCATCATTTATCTCGGCGACTTCTGTTGTTAAAAAGTTAAAAGAGTCTTTAGTCTCATCTTGCGTGTCAAAAATGAAATAATAAATCTCGTTAGCAAATTCTATATCCCATTGAAATTTGATTCCGGTTCTTTTTATATAATCTTTAGCTCCCCTAAGAAGATTATGTATATTATTGAATTTTTT
>JAJBTS010000325.1 GCA_020860885.1 Bacteroidales bacterium | reverse complement strand
GTATATGTATTTCCTGTTACCCAGAGACTCAAATATGATCCCGTATAAGGATATTTTTGGACATGTGTTTTATTGATAGGAAAATAATTATATGCTGAATTATTCGATTGTGATAAGAACGGTGGGTACAGCCGGAGAAAAATATCAGACTATGCTTGACTGTATTAACAGGCAAACAATACAGCCGTTCGAAGTGATTGTTGTTTTGCCAAAAGGTTATACATTGCCAGAAGAAAGACTGGGATATGAAAAATTCGTCTTTAGTGAAAAAGGTATGGTTTCACAACGTATTTATGGCGGTAAAATGGCAAATTCGGAATACATATTATTTTTGGATGATGATCTTGCGTTTGAGGACGAATTTGTAGAAAAAATATCTGCACCGGTTTTAAATGGAATCAGTGAAGTCTCAATTCCTGTTTTTCTGGAAATGCTTCCTCCAAAACATGGAATCCGTAAAATTATACCGATGCTGAGTTTGTCTGCTGTACCAACATTGTTTCATCGTAATGATATGTATACAAAGATATTGAGGTCCGGTGGATGGTCATATAATAATTTTGGCGCACGTAAAGTTGCAAAATATTTAAAAACAGAGACAGCAGCTGGTGCTTGTTATTTTATTAACAAAGATGTTTTTCTTTCAATAGATTTAGAGGATGAGCTGTGGTTGCAGGATACAGGGTATGCACTTTGGGATGATCAGGTTCAATTTTACAAGTTACATTTACAGGGGAATCGGATAGTTTGTGTTACTGATGTATATTTTGCGCATTTGGATGCGGGAAAAAATAATCCAGACAGAAATCAGGTTGCAGCATATGCGAATTCCAGAAACAAAGCGATATTCTGGTATAAGTTTATTTATAAGGAGCAGACAAATTTGATGGGAAGAATTATCGCCAGGATTATGTTTGAATACAGTATGATGGCAAGTTGTGTCTTAGGCTGTGTGAATAGACTTCGTTCAAATGATAAAAGGAAAGAAGCTCAAAGGTTCCGGGACGGATTGAGGGATGGCAAAAAATATATTAACCAAAACCTGCGTAATAATAGATAATGTAGGAAAGGCTAATTACTATGAAGAAGATTCTTATAATTTTTACTGGTGCATTGGAACCGGGCGGTATTGAGAGAAGTCTGATTGGATTGCTGGATGCGATAGATTATGAGCATTACAGCGTTGACTTGTTTTTATATGGCCATCACGGCGCACTTTTTTCTCAAATTAATCCAAAAGTTCACTTGTTCCGGGAAGTTAAAAATCTTGCATGGCTGCGTGAATCACTTGTAGAAAAGATAAGGCATGGCGCATTCTACTCTGCATTTTGCAGGATTTTAGATGGGATTTCTAATAATAATCATGATGAGACATGGAAAAGGATAGCTTTACATTGTGTGAAGCAGTTGCCTGATTCTTATGATATTGCTTTGGGCTTTTTTGCACCATTCGATATATTGAAAAAAAGGGTCAATGCTAGGATCAAGGTGGGATGGGTACATACAGATTATTCGAATGCAGAGGAATTGAGTATTGCATCATTAAATGAGTTAAGAAATTCCTATTCAGGTCTGGACAGAATTGTTGCTGTTAGCGATGCATGTTTGGAAACGTTCGTAAGTGTGTTTCCTGAATTTGAGAATAAGATGATGGTTATAGAGAATGTACTGCCATCCAAAATGATTATTCAACAGGCAGAAGAATTCGTGCCGTCAGATGAAATGCCAGATAATGGTAATATTAAACTTTTGACTATCGGCAGATTTTCTTACGCAAAGCGAATAGATGAAATTCCTTCATTATGTGCCCGGATTAGGAAGCTTGGAGTAAATATAGTGTGGTACATCATTGGTTATGGTTCTGATGAACAATTAATACGCCAAAATATTATTGCTGAACATATGGAGAATTATGTAGTCTTACTTGGGAAAAAGGATAATCCTTATCCGTATCTGGAAGCTTGTGATGTTTATGTGCAACCAAGCAGGTATGAAGGGAAATGTGTGGCAGTGAGGGAAGCTCAAATGCTTGCAAAACCTGTTATTATCACAGAATATGCAACTTCCGCCAGTCAGTTGGAAAATGGTATTGACGGTATAATTGTGCCAATGGATTTGGATAACTGTGCTAGTGCGATTTCAAAAGTGCTTCGAGATAATGCCCTATTAGAAAAATTAGCTGCCAACTGTAGAAAACGGGATTATTCCAATGCTGATGAAGTTCAAAAGCTATATGAGCTGATGAAGTAATATCTATAAACAGAAATTAGGAGAGCAAATAGACGAGTTATGATTCCGAAGATTATACATTACTGTTGGTTTGGAAAAAAAGAAAAGCCTGGAAAAATAAGTAAATGCATAGAAAGCTGGAGGAGAATGCTTCCCGACTATCAAATTATAGAATGGAACGAGGATAATTTTGATTATGAATCTATTGAATATGCAAAGTCTGCATATAGAAATGGAAAATTTGCTTTTGTAAGTGATGTGGCAAGATTAAGGGCTTTGATAGAATATGGCGGCATTTATCTGGACACGGACGTGGAAGTCCTAAAATCTTTTGATGATCTTCTCAATTATCATTGTGTTTTTGGGATGGAAGAAAGAAATTATATTGCAACAAGCTTTATGGCCTGTGAACCACAATTTCCTTTAATACAGGAATTTTTCAATACATATAAGCAGAAAATTTATAAGATTGAGAGTAGTGATGATATTACAAATGTGAGAATGCTTACGGATATTATGGAGAAGAGAGGTTTTGTTCGAAAAAATGAGCTACAATCAATAGGAGACGTAATAATCTATCCCCAAGAATTCTTTTCACCTTATGATTATATTAACTGTATTGATTTAAGGACGGAAAATAGTTATTGTATACACTATTTTTTGTAACATGGCAATCTGGAGGAGTGAAAGTAAAAAAAGTGATAAAGAGAATTCTCGGTAAAATGTTGGGAAAACAACGAATGGATAAACTGAGGGGATACTCGGAGGAGTGATGTAGGATGGCAGAAATATATCCCAAAGTTAGTATCATTATTCCTATATATAATGCGGAGGATTACTTGGAAGAGTGCCTTTCATCTATGCAAAATCAAACTTATACGAACATAGAGGTATTGATGGTTGATGATGGTTCAACAGACGCAAGTGCAAGGATTGCTTGGGAATATGTCGACATTGATAATCGTTTCCAATATTATTATCAGGAGAATAGAGGGGTATCCGCTGCCAGAAATCTGGGACTTGATAAAATAAGTGGTGAATATATAACTTTTATAGATTCAGATGACTGGGTTGATAAAGAATATATTGAAAAATATTTATCGTGTGCTCGGAATCAGAAAGCAGATATTGTGGTTGGGGGATATACAAAAGATTGCAAGGAGTACTATAACTACAAAACAAAAGAATCAGATATAAAAAATTTCGCAGAAAATCTTGCGACAGGAACAGGAGGATGTGTGTGGGGGAAACTCTATGATGCGTCATTGCTTAAAACGCACCGCTTTCCAGTTGGTGTTGCGATGAGAGAGGATCTTTTATTTGCATTGCAAGTGTGTTGTGATATTCCCCAAAATACGATAATATTTTATATCGAATTTGCCGGGTATCATTATCGCACTACTGTAAATGGCCTTGTTGCTCAGTCACGGGATATATTGTCGATCACAAGTCCATCTACTAAACAGATCGTTGATTTTTTATTAAAATTAAAGGTTACCAATCATACGATATCTGACTATATTAAGGATATTATTTTGTTG
>JAJBTS010000021.1 GCA_020860885.1 Bacteroidales bacterium | reverse complement strand
TTATTATTGTTTGTCTACAATTCAGATAATGCTATGCATATTAAGTTTGCTCATTTTTTAGGAATAATCTTTTCCTTAGCGGCTTTTTGGATTTATCTGAAAATAAGTAAAAAATATCAGCTTCCTGCTGCAATACTTCTCTATTTATTACTTTATTTTGTTTCGGGAGGAAATGCTCTATTATTTGTCGGGTTAATAATTTTAGGAGAATTATTTCAAGAGAAGAAGTCTTATTCTCTAATACTCCTATTAATAGTCTTAGCAGCTATTGTTCCTTTCTTATCTTACAAATTTTTATATATAACTTCCATAGAAAATGCTTTTTTAAGCCTAACTCCTTTTACAACTATTACCAATAATATATTTTACAGTCTGGCATGGTATGGTGTACTGGTAATTTATTTCATATGGTTGATAATAAACCGTTACACAAAATCGTACTCCAATCTTAAACCTGTAATGGGAATTTTATTGAATTTAATTGTTGTTTGTGGCGTGAGCGCCTGGGGTATAAAAAGCTACGATAAACATGAAATGGAGTATATCATGCATATGGCATACGAAGTAGAACAAGGCAACTGGGATAAAGTGCTGGAAATGGGAAATAAAGTAAAATTCAGAAATGCAGTTCCTGTAGCGTATTTCATGAATATAGCTCATTCTGAAAAAGGCGATCTTGCTTCAGAAGCATTTAAATACAGACAAACCGGAACTTATGGTTTGTATGTATCTTGGGCACTACATCATACTACGGACTTATATATTGGAGAATTGTATTATCGAATGGGGCTACCGGCTATCGCAGAACAATGTGCATTCGAAGCAATGGTAACGAGTCCATACGAACATAGTTCAAAAGCATTGAGAAGAATTGTTCAAACGAATATGTTAAGGAAGGATGTCAAAGGGTTTGAGAAATATATCCGTTTATTTGAGAAATCACCGGTATATAAAGGATGGGCCAAGGAACAAAGAAAACAATTTGAATTGTCTTTGAATGATCCTACTTATAAGATCCCGGATATGCCGGAAGTTGCTGAATATCAAAATTTCTTTTTTGCTTCAGGTGCTCAGGAAAATAATTTAGCGGCTTTGATTAATTACGATCCCAAAAATAAAAAAGCATTTGAGTATATGGCTATGACCCTCTTATTAACTAAAAATTTAGTAGGTCTTCATTCTTTTATGGAGAAATATTATGATGAAATGAGTTATTCTCAACTTCCTTTAGCATTAGAAGAAGCTTTAGTAATATTAGCCTATAATGGTTATGAGGAGGTAATTAACCAATACAATGTTAGTAAAAGTACACTGGATCGTTTTGCGAAGCTAAATAATGAACTAAATCAAACTAGTACTGCCAAAGCAAAACAAAAATTGAGAGAGAGGTATAAGGATACTTATTGGATATACTATCAGTTTGTTAAACCCATGGAATTGAAAGACATTCCAGGTATGATGGTATATTAAGAGTTTATTTAAATTTAACAATTAAGAAGATGATGAATAAAAATATTTTACCGGGATTGTTGTTACTGTGTACTTTGTTAGTGGCATGTAATCCTTCTGTAGATTCTTACGACTCTATTGACCGAAATGCACAAATATATCCGGAATACGAAGGTACCTACATACCTCCTAATATTGCACCTTTGAATTTTCAGGTACGAGAGGATGGCAATAAATATTTAATTCGTTTTGTGGTTCATGAAACAGATTCTTTTGAAGTGAGGACCAAAGAGAATGTGACTATTCCTATGAAGAAATGGAAGAAAATGCTAGAGAATAACAAAGGGAAAGAAATGATTGTTAAAATTTTCTCGCACAAAGAGGGCTTTTGGAATAAATATAAGGATATCGTTTTTACTATTGCTAATGATCCTGTAGATCCCTATATCGCTTACCGTTTAATAGAGCCTGGTTATAATGTATGGAACCGTATGGGGCTATACCAGAGATGCATTGAAAATTACGATGAAAAGCCTATTATACTAAATAGTTTAACGGATGGTAACTGTATGAACTGTCATACTTTTCATAAACAGAATCCGGAGCTCATGGTGTTTCACATGAGAGGAAAAAATGCAGGAACCATGCTTACAAAAAACGGAGAGGTAAAGAAACTGGATACAAAAGCTCCCTGGATGATTGGGGCAGGAGTATATCCGAGGTGGCATCCGGATGCTCGTTACATTGCTTTTTCAACAAATAAGACTTTTCAGGTTTTCCATACCTTAGACAAGAATAAAATAGAAGTTTTTGATATGGAGTCTGATTTGATTATTTACGATACGGAGAAAGACAGGATATTTACGGATAGTATATTTCATTCTAAAAATAGTTTCGAGACTTTTCCCGAATGGTCTGCTGATGGTAAATATCTTTATTTCTGTACGGCACCTGCAAAAGAAATGCCTTATAGTTATGATAGTTTGCAGTATAGTTTAGTGAGAGTCGCTTTTGATGCAGAGAAAGAACTTTTTGCTCAGGAAGTAGATACACTGATTTCTGCTTATCAAAAAGGGAAAAGCATCTCTATTCCCCGTATTTCTCCTGACGGTGAGAAACTAGTTTTCTGCATGTTTGACTACGGAACTTTTCCGATTTGGCATAAAGAAAATGATTTATACGAACTTGATTTGAAGTCCTGGGAAATAAAAGAGATGACAGCTGTTAACAGTGATGAAACGGATAGTTTTCATGCATGGTCTTCTAATGGTAAATGGATGTTATTTAGTAGTAGAAGAATGGATGGAACTTATACGCGGCCCTATATTGCTTATAGGGACGACTCGGGGAATTGGCATAAACCTTTTTTAATACCTCAAAAAAGACCAGACTATTACGATTATTTGATGAAATCCTATAATGTTCCTGAGTTTATTACAGGTGAAGTTAAAATATCTCCTAATGAACTGGCCGAAGTCGGAAAAGGAGAAGCTATAAAGCCTTCCAGCAAATGAAACAAGAAAAGATAAAATCAACTACTGAACACAGAAACTATATTTAATAATAGTATTGGAATGAAAACAATATTGGTTACTCATGCTGTAAAAGAGGAATTTATACCTTTAGAAATAGAAGGATATAACATTATACATATCAATACCGGTGTAGGAAAAACAAAGTCTGCATTCTTTTTGACAAAAAAGATATGTGAAGAAAGTCCTGATTTTATCCTTAATGTAGGAACTGCGGGAACTTTATTTCATAATATAGGAGATATTTTTATAGCAAAATATTTTATCGACAGAGATTATCAGGCAACTAAATTGCCTGGAATAGAATATCAGATAGATGGATTGGACCTATTAGGAGATAACCGATCGTTGAAAGACTGGATCCTGAGTTACAATAAAAAAGGTATTTGTAGTACAGGAGATACTTTTGTTACGGATATTTCTACATCATCTGGAGATATGGTGGATATGGAAGCTGATTCGCAGGAGTATGTATGTAAAGAATTGGGTATTCCTTTCCTTTCAATTAAATACATAACCGATATAATAGGCAAGAATTCGGTAGAACAGTGGGAAGATAAACTAGCGGAAGCCCGTACTGCTTTGACAAATTGGTTTAATGAACATCCTATTTTATCGATACTCAGTATATTATAGATTATTAACTGATAAAATATATATTTGCTGATTTATATGAGTCAGAATGACTTAATTCCTTTGGAATTTTTAAGTCGCTATTGGAAGAAGAAATCTAAAAAAAGGGAGGTGTTAACCTCCCTTAATCATTAATACACTTAACGCTCGATTAAGAG
>JAJBTS010000024.1:19932-20340 GCA_020860885.1 Bacteroidales bacterium | reverse complement strand
TCAAACAGTTAAATATACCGTTCTTTAATCAACTTTATTTATTATTATTTGCTTAAGATGATTCGATTAATTCGGTATGGTATACAAATGTTTTTTGTATGTATTTTTATTTTTTCCTGCCAGAAAACAGAGAAAGGAGTATCTTTCTCTATGGATCCACAGGAATTGGTGCAATTTTTTAATACCGAAGGAGGAGAAAGAATTATTCTTATAACGAGTAATAAGGAATTACATCCCATCGTATCCGATTCATCATGGTGTAAAGCTGAAATATGGACCAATAGGGAAGAAAAAAAGATAGTTTTAACTGTATTAAATAACCGGGACGTAAAACCCCGGAATACAAATCTTCTTTTATTTTCAGGAGATAAAGAACTTGCCCGGATAAAAATTGCCCAATTAGGACAT
>JAJBTS010000024.1:0-19922 GCA_020860885.1 Bacteroidales bacterium | reverse complement strand
GGACATAATCCCGGGATTTTAACCAGGCAGGATACAATTTATATCTCAGATGAATTAGAACTTACAATGAATATCGTATCGAACATACCTCTTCGATTTGATTTACCGGAATGGATTCAAGAATCCGGATTGCTATCGCAAAATAGCAATCCGGATATTTATCGTTTTCATATAGATAAATTATCCACAGACCAAGTAAGGAGAGAAGGAAAAATAATTATCTATATGGATAGAGATGATGAGAATAGAGGGCTGGAAGTTCCTGTTATCCAGACAGAGAGCCTTCCCCGGTTTGTTGTAATCTCTGATATTACGATGGGAAGGGCAGATGCTAAAGATAAATTATTAAGAAAATTGACTAATTTGCTCCATACTTCTAAATCTATTGATGCTGTATTTGTTGTTGGAGATCTGACCGGAAGAGGTGCTACCGCCCAATATGAAGAGTTAAAAAATATATTTGATTCCATAGTATCACCGGATATTCCTATTTATTTTATGATGGGAAATACAGATCATTTTCTACAAGGAGGTGAGTCAACTTTTACAAGCGAGACAGGTCAACCCATTCATCAATCTTTTACAATTAAAGGTTATCCGTTCGTTACCTTGAGTATGACGGGAATATATACCGACCGTTTTACACAGGAAGATAAAGATTTTTTGTTGAAAAGCCTTCAGGATGCAAAGAAGGAATATCCGGATAAACCTATATTCTTTTTCACTCATATAGGGATGTCGGATACTTATTATGGAACAGAAAAGAAATTGTCAAATCTTGGATCTGAAATTCTCGCTCCTATATTGACTCAATTTCCGAATCTGATAGCTTTTTCCGGACATACTAATTTCCCTTTGGGAGATCCCCGTTCTATCCATCAGGGTGTATTTACCTCTGTAAATATTGGCAGTGGAATCCATAGTCAGATTGAATATGGTTATACCGAAGGAATGTATCCTCCCGGATACCGGAATGTATCCGAGGGATTAATTGTTAGTGTGCTTAAAGACGGAGATATTGAAATTGAACGGTGGGACACTTTCAGGGATGAAGAAATTTTGCCTAGATGGACCATCAAAGCTCCTCATGATGGAACCAATTTTATATATGCAAACAGGACAGGAGGGGATTCTCCTTACTTTTCAGACAAAGATACGGCGGTAGTCCATATGCTGGAAGATGGAGATTACGCAGTTACATATCCTATCGGACAAGACGATGAAATCGTACATCACTATATTATTGAAGTTCTGAGTGATGAAAAAGTCATATTCCAAAATACCCGGTTTTCTCAATTCTACTTGAATAGTGCAGCACCTATAGAGTTTACTGTTAAATTACTGGGTTTACCGGAAAATATTCCTCTCCGGGCCGAGATACGGGCAGTTGATTCATACAATAATACTTCCGAACCTTTGGTAAGTGAATCTTTTAGCGTTCAGCCGTTCATCCCTAGGGATGATATTCCGGTTCCGATAGCTGATTTATTCGATATAGAGTTTGGAAAAGAAGGAGCTGCAAAGGATGTTTCTGCAAATCAAGTTTCTGTAAGTGCGGGAGCTACATTGCCGAATACATATTATAATGAGGAATATAAGAGGTATGCAGCTCGCTTTCAAAGCAACCGGACTTCTTTTTATAAGGTCGATTATACAAACAATCAACCGATAAAAGAAGCTATCTCAAATGGATTTACTCTGGAAACCATATATATGTCCAATAGTGTGCGGAATTCGGCGCCGTTAAGCGGGAAAGAATGGGAAGGATTGGGAATCGAACACGAAGAAGGCGGGCAGATTGAGTTTTGGGCTTATCTGGATGATAAATACAAGAAAGCTAAAAGTGCCGTGTTTATCGAACCGGGAGAGTACTATCATGTTGCAGCTATATATGATAAGGAGAATGTTACTATGAGTATATATGTCAATGGGAAAAAAGCCGGAGAAACGGATGCTCCCGGAGAACTCCTGATGCCGGAAAGATTAGACTCCCGTTGGTTTTGTATAGGTGGAGATACACAACCTTCCGGGAATGTTCAATTGTCTTTAGATGGGGATGTAGTGATTGCCAGAATGTATAGTAAGCCTCTTTCTGCCGATGAAGTCTATCTTTTGTATCAAAATAAGTAATAAATAAAAAAATATCTACCATGGAAAAACAATATTTTCGGAAAATTTGCATGTTGCTTCTGGCTATACTTGGATTAGGAACCAGTATATTCGCCAGTAATCCGGTTGATGATTATCTTACATTAACGCAGGATGGTGCCTGGTGCTGGTTTGCGGATCCGCGTGCCGTATATCACAAAGGAGAAAAGGAACAAACCTATTTTACATGGGTAAACAGTCAGGGAGATATAATGATTGCCTCTTACAATCATGAAACGGGAGAGTATATCGAAAAAATAATACATGCTAACTTTGAAATTGATGACCACGATGTTCCGGCTTTATTGATAAGAGAAGACGGACGTATTATTGTATTTTATTCTATGCACCAGGCCTCGGGCCCGATGCGAAGGGTTATATCCACAAATCCGGAAGATATTACTTCTTTCAGTTCGGCTTATACCTGGGGTAGTAATGTAAGTTATCCCAATCCCTTTCAGGTAGGAGATTCTATTTGTCTGTTATACCGGGGTGTTAACTGGCATCCGACTATAGCTGTTTCTACCGATAACGGACAAACTTTCCCGGATGTAAAACAACTGGTATTGAATGGTGGTGCACGCCCTTATGCACGTTATTGTCAAAGTCAGGATGGAAGTATCCATATAGCAGTAACGACAGGACATCCACGGAATGAAGCTCAGAATAAAATATTTTACTTCCGTTTAAAAGACAATAAATTCTACAAAGCAGATGGAACTCTTATTAAAGAATTTACTACCGGAATCGATCTGGGCGACAATACAGGCGCAAATAGTGAAGCTGAAATAGCATACAATGGAATAGATAATGGCAGATCATGGATCTGGGATATCACTATTGATCCGGAAACTCAAAATCCTGTAATGGTATACGCTTCTTTTCCTACCGAATCCGATCATCGTTACAATTATGCTTATTGGGATGGGGAAAAATGGATAAACAAGGAGATTGTCAAATCTGGTAAGTGGTTCCCTCAGACTCCCGCTGCATCCACAGAACGTGAACCTCACTATTCCGGAGGTTTGTCTATGGATCATCAAGATCCCTGGACCATCTATTTATCCAAACAAGTGGATGGAGTATTTGAGATCTTCAAATATGAGACAGAAGATAAAGGTGAAACCTGGAATATAACTCCTGTTACGGAAAATACTTCGGAAGATATAGTAAATGTTCGTCCTATCGTTCCCCGGAATCATAAAGAAGGCTATTTTGATGTGCTTTGGATGAGGGGAAAATATGGTTATTATTATAAAGACTTTAAGACATCTCTCGTTTTTCAGATGAGTTCTAAGACGGACGATATTAAGAGTATTGAATTCAATGAAGAGGATTTAGTTCTGACAGTAGGGGATACGGAAACGCTAAGAGTAAGTTTTGATCCGATAATCTCCAATAATGAACTGGTATGGTCTTCTTCGGATGAAAGTATTGCGACTGTAGAAAATGGAATTATTACTGCCTTATCGCTCGGAGAAACAGAGATAGTAGCCAAAACAGTAAATAATAAAACAGCAACCTGTAAGTTGATTGTTAATGAAAGAGAATATCTGAAGGAAGCTTTTTTTGATTTCGGAACAGATAAATCTTCTCTTGCTGAGGGAGCTATCCGGATAACAGAGTCTACATTATTGAAGGGTTCCTACGGATGGTTGTCTCCTGTAATGTCGAGAGACAGAACAAACATTTCGGATAGTGAAAAGAAAGATTTCAACCTGTTTTCTCAACCGGCCTCATTTGTAGTATATGTGGAAAATGGAGATTATAATATAAGCATTCTGCAAGGTGATACCGATTACATGCATGATAATATGCAGATAAAACTAAACGATGAAGTGATTGCTTCCGGAATTACCTGCCAGAAAAATCAATTCAAAACTACAGAACATAAAGCGACAATTGAGAATAATCAGATGAACTTTGAATTTTCAATACATGGTACAGACCCTAACTGGATCGTTAATTCCATAAAAATCGTACCGGAATTTACTTCTATAGTAGAAACCGATAAAACAGAAGATATCTTTAATCCTGCTGCAACTGTTACCGTTTATAACCTTTTAGGACATACACTGGTAAAAGATCTTTTAGGGCACAGAAGTTATCGCATCTTGTGTATGGACCACAAATTGACTACAGGGATTTATATTATTAAAATTGAAACAGACAATGCCATGAAAATCGTAAAATTAACGCTATAATATTTTTCTATGAAACAGCTACATACCATTAAATTATTTGTTTTATTAACACTTACTTGTGTATTTTCATCTAATATCAACGCTCAAAAGAGAGTGACTACAAATGATATTGATTGGAAAAGTTTTATGTCTCAGCATGATATGTATTGGGATCGGATTACTGCTGATTACTACGCCGGAGCTATTCTGGGTAACGGTCTTTTAGGGTCCAATTTTTACAAGTCAGGAGAGAGTTACCGTTTCGATGTGGGTCGGGTAGATGTTACGGAAAACAGAGGAAACCTGCCGGATGAAACTTATCCGAAAGTAGGAAGCTTATACGACGATGCCCGTTTGCCTATCGGATATTTCCAATTAATTCCCGAAGGTAAAGTAGCGTCAGAAACGATGCGTTTATCTTTATACGATGCGATAAACAGAGGTTCTATCGTTACGGATAAAGGAGAAATTAATTTTACAAGTTATGTACATGCGAATAAAAATTATATTATTTTCGAAACTGAATCAACCGGGGAAGAAATTAATTATACATGGAAATGGAACGCATTCAAAGCCATAAGTCCCAGGACTAACGCATCTGTTACCCGTCCGTCCAACTATAGTGATTATACTTCCCGTCCGAATCCGGAGGTAGTGATCCGTAAAGACGGTGATTATAATTTATCTATTCAGGAACTTTTTGCAGGTATCACCTATGTTGTTGCCTGGAAGGAAGTGAAAAATACGGATAGTCGCAGAATTATCGTAACCATATCGCAGGAAGAAACTACTGAAAATGCGATTGAGGTAGCCAAACAAACCATCGATGAATGTCTTCTTGCTCAAAAAACAGAATTAGAAGATTCTCATAAAGAATGGTGGAACAATTATTATCCGGCAAGTTTTCTAACTTTTGCCAATAGTAAAATGGAAAGTTTTTACTGGGCTCAGATCTATAAATTTGCCTGTCTGACCCGGCCGGATAAGTTTGTTGTGGATTTGCAGGGACCTTGGGCAACAGCCAATACTCCCTGGCCGGCAATCTGGATGAATCTGAATATTCAGTTGACCTATTCCTGGATGTATGCGGCCAACCGTTCCGAATTTTCAGACCCTTTATGGAAAGCATTGGATGATAATATCGAAAACTTAAAAAAGAATGTCCACAACCCGGAATGGCGGGATGAAGCTATCGGAATAGGACGCTCGGCTTCTTACAATTTCCTCCGCCTTCTGGATCCTTCTCTGGCAGCAGATAACCAGTATGAAGTAGGTAATATGCCCTGGATATTGTTCTATTATTGGCAATATTGCAAATACAATAATAAACAGGATGAATTGATCAATAAATTTTATCCATTGTTAAGGAAGAGTATGGCCTATTATTCTTTTATCAGGGAAGAAGGTACGGATGGAAAATATCATCTGCCGGTTACCGCTTCTCCGGAATATAAAGCTGCAGCAGATTGTAATTATGATTTAGCTTTATTGCGCTGGGGATTAAATACACTGCTGGAAATAAACGGGAAATATCAGTTGAATGATGAGAAAGAAGCTCACTGGACGGATTTCCTTGAGAACCTTGTGGATTATCCTATTGATGCAACCCGGGGTTACATGATAGGAAAAGACGTGAATCTGACAAGCTCTCACCGGCATTATTCTCATCTTCTTATGATCTATCCTCTTTGTACGATAAATTGGGATCAGGAAGAAAATAGAAGCCTGATAACCAAAAGTATTAATAACTGGATGAGCCTTACAGGCGCCTTGCAGGGTTATTCGTTTACGGGATCTTCATCTATGTATTCCACGATGGGTGATGGAGCGAGAGCTACCACTCAACTTCAATCTTTAATAGACAGGTATATCCAGCCGAATACTCTTTATAAAGAAACAGGACCGGTTATCGAAACTCCTCTTTCGGCTGTAGCTTCTCTGCATGAGTTGTATCTGCAATCCTGGGGCGGAAAAATCCGGGTCTTTCATGCGGTACCCGATACATGGGAAGATGCCTCTTTCATTAATTTACGGACAGAAGGAGCTTTCCTTGTAAGTGCAACCCGTGATAACGGCAAAACAGTATTTATTCAGATTGAAAGCGAAGCCGGTGGTTTATGCCGGTTACAGACAGGTATGGATCTGTCCAATCTGAATATTAAAAAACTCTCCGGAGAAAATATAGAATATACTACCGTGGATGCATCCGCCGGTTTAATTGAATTTACTACGCAAGCCGGAGATATTATTCAGCTTTCGGATAAGAATACGGAAATTATCTATCCCGCCGTTATTGAGCATCTTCGAAAAGAAGCTACTCCTTTTGGTGTAAACAGTGGACCGGAAATACCGGTAGAAGGTATCGAATTGCCTGAAGAAATTATCCTTTCTAAGGAAACTCCATCTGTTACTATCGTTCCTACCATTCTTCCGGAAGATGCAAAAAACAAGAATGTAACATGGAAAAGTAATAATGAAGAGGTTGTAAAAGTACAGGCGAATGGAGCCTTGGTTGCTTATTCAAAAGGTGAAACTGTTGTTACGGCTACGACGGTTGATGGAGGATTCGAGGCAAGTACAACCGTTAAAGTAATAGACGATTTTAAAGTATTTATATCTTCTCCAATAGCTGATTCTTATGTGCACGATGCAACTGCTTCGAAAGGAACAAACTTTGGAAATAACGAGTTTGTTGTTGTAAAAAAAGATGATGCAGGTTATTCCCGGGAAGGTTATTATTTGTTTTCCCTTGAAGATTTAGATAATATTGATCTGGAGAAAGAAGAAGCGAATGTTACGGTAAGCCTGTATGTTAATACTACAGGGGCTGCTGCGAATGATGCTCTCTGGGTTTTTAATTCGGTATCTAATATAGATTGGATAGAAACAGGAACGAATAGTATTAACTGGAATAATAAACCTTCGGTAGGAACTGCTATTATGCAAATTCCCGGATTTGTTGTAGAAAGTGCTGACTTTAATTCCGACAATATACTTAATCTGGATTTCACCGATTATGCTCTTGCTGAATACAAAAAAGGGAACAAACATTTTTCTTTTCAACTCACACAAAGCAAACGGGCTTCCGGAGGAGGGGGACTTACCAATATAGCATCCAAAGAACATGCTGATCCGCAGAGACATCCCAAGCTAACGATACAGTCTTACAGTAAAACCGTGGGAATTCCTTTATTAGAAAATAACGGTTCAAAAGTTTATCCTACTGTCACTACCGGATTAGTAAATGTAATGTTAAGTAAAATGGAATCTCTTTCCATTAGATCTTTAAATGGTTCTTTAATGCATACATTTAATCCGAAGAATTTAGGCAAGTATTAAGTAAATATAAGTTCTTATCCGAATGGAATTTATCTTTTTACCGTAGGGAATCAATCGTTTCAAGTAATTAAAAAATAATCAATTTATAATCGTATGAAAAACAAGCTAATTCTATCGTTAATTGTGTTAAGCTTTTGCTTTATAACGCAATACAGTAAGGCTCAAACGAGTATTACATTAACAAATTCTCTAACTGAAGCGAATGACCGTGTAAATGAAATCGTAGAGGTTTCACTCTCTCCGGAAGTTTACGAATCATTGGCTACTCTCGCCCTGTATGATGAGGAAGACGATATTATTCCTTATCAGGTGCTGCCCTACGATAATAAAATTGTTTTCCAGGCTACTGTTAAACAGGGAGAAACTGTGACATATACCTTGAAAGCAGGAACTCCTGCAACAGCAGAAACTAAAACGTATGCAGCCATCATGAAACCTACTAACAGGGCTGATATTGCCTGGGAAAACGACCGGACTGCCTATCGTATGTATAGCAGGGTTTTATTGTCTTCGGAACCTAATTCTGCCAACGGGGTGGATTTGTGGGTGAAAAAGATCCCGGAACCTATTGTTGAAAAAATGTATACCTATGCGGATTATCATTCGGAAAAACCCGAAGGTGTGGATGCTTATTCCGTAGGTGGAAAAACCTTAGGAGTAGGTGGTGTTGCCGCCTATGTAAATAATCAATTGTGGTTGCACGATCCATACGATGAATGTGATATCATTACGAACGGTCCTTTGCGTTCCGAATTTGTCCTTACTTATAAGAAAGTATTGATTGACGGAGATTTATACACCAAAACGGTAAGGATTACTACGAATGCTAACGGACTTTTGAACAAAGCAGTCGTGAAGTTTGAAGGAAAAATCAAACCTATGAAAATTGCAGCAGGTATCTTCCTTCATACCGGAACCAATGGCAACGGATCTTTCGGAAACAATATTTTGGCTTATGCGGAAAATAAGAGTGAAGGAACAGTAACTTCTCCGAATGCACGTTTTTACACAGGAGTATATATGCCCGGTGAAACGACTACTGTAGTTGTAAATAACCAAAGGCTTTTATATGCCGATTATGCTGTGGGATCCGAATTTACTTATTATTTCGGTGGAGGATGGAACATATTCCCCGCAGGAGAATACACCAAAGATGAAGATTGGTTCGATGCAATGACCCAGTTTAAATCTAAAGTGGAACAACCGTTGCTTCGGGAGGAAGAAGTATTGCCAAGTAAAAAAGAAGTTATTAATGCAGGTGTAAAAGTAAACAACTATTGGATCAGTAATAATGTAAGTAGCTACGGGAATAATTTGTGGGCAAGATCTGTCTACAATATGGGAAATATTGATTTTTATAAGGTTTATCCGGATCCTACTTACCTGAAACGCGCAACCCAATGGGCGCAGAGTAATAACTGGGCTGTAAGCGGAGGTCCAAGCACTTCGGATGCTGATAATCATACGGCGGGTCAGACCTACATCGATTTATATCTGATGGATGAAGAAGCCGAGAGAGATGAAAATAAGATTAAAGCGATCAAAGCTGCTTTAGATTATCGTATCGCAAACAATCCTAAATCAGACGATTAGTGGTGGATCGATGCTATGCTGATGGCTATGCCTACTTTTACAAGACTGGGTGTTTTATACGAGGATACTAAATATTTTGATAAAATGTATGAGTTATTCTATAATATCAGGAATAAACTCGTTGTAACATCCAGAACGAATCTATGGCCTCAGGAATACCGTACGCAATATGGTACCGGACCTCTTATCCCGGGTTATGAAGATAAAGGTGAAGGATTGTATAACGAAGAGGATCATTTGTGGTGGAGAGACTGGGGATTCCAACCCTTAGTACCTCCTAAGAAAGATCCTAATAATAGCTTTGCAACGGATGTACCTAAGCAATCTCCTTCAGGAAAGAATATATATTGGTCACGCGGGAATGGCTGGGTACTTGCTGCTATGGCCAGAACTTTAGACCTTCTTCCCGAAACGGATGAACACAGAGATGAATATCTTCAAATTTTCACTGAAATGTCTGCTGTATTGAAAGAATGCCAACGGGAAGATGGATTCTGGAATATGAACCTCGCAGATGATACTCATTATCCCGGACAGGAAACCAGTGGAACTGCTTTGTTTACTTATGGAATAGCCTGGGGTATCAACAAAGGGATATTGGATAAAGAGACTTATTATCCTGTTGTAGCTAAAGCCTGGAACGGCCTTTGCAAAGATGCGGTAATAGCAAGCGGTAAATTGACAAAAACACAAAACGTAGGGGAAGGTCCTATCGACCCGAGCCGCCTGGCTAGTAATGTTGATTTTGGTATCGGCGCTTTCTTATTAGCTGCCACCGAAGTGGTTGAATTAGCTCCCGGTGAGATGCCCGAAGCTCCGCAACCTCCCGCTATTTCATTAAAATCGATTACTCCAAGAACAAACCGGGTTTTGGTTGAGTTTGATGAAGACCTGGATCCGACTTCTTCTTTGGAATTGAGCAATTACGATATTAGTGGTGGTATAGAGATTACTAAAGTAAGTACATGGTCTTCTAATTCCGTACTTCTAATGTTGAAAGAAACATTGCCTTACGGAAAATATACTCTTACTGTAAATAATGTACAGAATTATGCCGGATCTCCTATTCCGGATAACAGTGCTATGACATTCGTATTTACTGTGCCTATGTATGACATTCAACCGGAAATTACAATTACGGCTATTGGTTATCAAACCAACCCCAGCAATCCTCCCGGAAATGTTATGGATAAGAATCTGAATACCCGCTGGTCTCAAAAAGGTCAAACCGGACAATGGATCAAATTTGATATGGGTAAAGAAGTAATGGTCGATGCTGTGGATATCGCATTTTATCTGGGAGACCAGCGTGTCGCTTATTTTGACCTGGATGCTTCTTCCGATAATGAAACATTTACTCCTATTCTCTCCGGATTAACATCCAGTGGACTAACTCTGGATATGGAAAGATATTCTTTCGGACCTGTGAAAGCCAGATACATCCGCATTATATGTAATAGTAATTCTGCCGGTGGAGAACATTGGAACAGTATCACCGAAGCTCGCATCAAATACGATGTTATTATTACCGGTATAGATAACGTACAAGATTCTCAGAAAGAAGTTAGTATTTATCCGAATCCCGTAACGGACGGACAACTTATTATCGATTTCAATGAAAGCGTAAATAAAGAAGTTTATGTAGGAATTTACGATACCAACGGAAGTAGTCTGTTCCGGAACAAAATGAATTCTGTAAACGGAAAAATAAATATTAATAATCTTGAATTACAATCGGGTACATATGTCCTTACTGTCGAAGAAGGGAAAGAAATACTCAGTAAAACATTCCTTGTAAAATAAAAGTCTTTGCATATTATACTAATGAAAACACAAATTAAAAATATACTATTATTTTGGATTGTATCCATTGTTCCTATTTTGGTAAAAGGGAACAGCCTGCAATCGTACTCTGTCGACCCCATTGAAGTCGTTGTGTCGGAAGATGCATATGTATACGACGGGGCAAGCGCGAAGAATACGAATTACGGATCGGAAGAACGACTGATAATTAAAGGAGATGCTTCAGGATACAGAAGAGAGGTTTATCTTAAATTTGATCTTACCTCGGTTAACTTTACTTCTTACAACGATGTTCAACTGAAGTTGAATGTTAAACGTGCGAATGATGATGTTCCTAAAATTCAATGGATTGTCAGCCCTTCCTCAAACGAATGGACAGAAGCAGCTATTACGTGGAACAATAAACCCGTAGCTGTTGGTGAAATAGCGGTTGCTAATGGGGTTACTGCCGGAAATGATGTTCTATTCGATATCTCGAAATATGTTCTGGAGGAAATAGAAAAAGGCAACAAGGTAATATCTTTGCATATTTCCAGTACCAGCGTAGCCGGAGGTAAATTCGATGCGGATTTTCATTCTAAAGAAGCAACGGATGAAACTACACATCCCCGTTTGGTTATCTCTTACGAAGAAAAAGACGATGAAGAAGAAGAGCAGGATATCTTTGACCTTATAATGAGTCGGATTCAGCAGAAAGAAAAGAATATCTCCATTACTTCTACAGATAATCAGACAAAAGGATATCTGGAATCTGTGAATGCTGATGGTTCTTTCTCTGATATCAATTATGCCAGTACGGCTCAGACCAATTGGCCTCCTATTTCGCACCTGAATCGGATGAAACCGGTGGTTTTGTCTTATACAACCGAAGGCAGCCAGTATTATGAGGATGAGAGTGTATACAATAAGATTGTAAGCATGTTCCAGTATTGGTACGACAGACATCCTACCAGTACGAATTGGTACAATCCGCAGATTGGCGAACCTCAGCGGCTGGGAGTCATGTTGATCCTGATGCGTTCCGGAAAGCAACAATTGCCTACGGAACTGGAAAATAAGATTATCGCCCGAATCATTGCAGAAGGTGGTGCGCCCGATCAATCCGGTTCGCAGGGAACAGGTGCTAACAAAGTGGATATCGCTACTCATTGGGTATACCGAGGTTGCCTTACCAAAAGCAAAACGGTTTTGGAGAAAGGTATTCAACAGGTGTTTTATCCTCTCTTCCATACAACGGGCGAAGGATTTCAGCATGATTATTCCTACCTGCAACACGGACAGCAACTTTATATCGGAGGTTATGGGGATGTTATTGCACAAGGAATCTGTAATGTTGCACAATATGTAAGAGGAACGGATTATGAACTCTCTCAGGAAAAGTTCGATATCCTGTTTAACTTTATGCGTAAGACGTATCTGCCGGTTATCCGGGGACAGTACTTCTTGTATAATGTAGCCGGAAGGAGTCTCTCCCGTCCGAATGCAATGAGTAAATCCGGCTTCCATTCTGTATTGGAATTGCTCAAGTCGGTAGATCCTGATAATACGGACGAATACGATGCTGCCATTGAAAGAGTGAAAGGAAATCAACCTTCTTCTTATGGATTGCAACCTCTTCATACTCATTACTGGCGCTCGGATTATACTTTGCACCAACGTCCGGGATTTACTTTTGATGTGAGAACGGTTTCCACGAGGACTTTGAGAAATGAAAACGGAAACGGAGAGAATATCAAAGGTTATTTCCTGAGTGAAGGCGCTACGGATATCGCTGTAGACGGTGACGAATATTACAATATCTTCCCGGTATGGGACTGGGGAAGAATTCCCGGTACAACAACTCCTGCGTTAACAACCATCCCTCAACCTGGTCAGTGGGGAACTTCCGGAACCAGTACTTTTGCCGGGGGTGTTTCAGATGGCGTATACGGAGTAAGCGCTTTTGCCATGCGTAACTACGAATATAGTTCTGTAAATACGGAAGCAAAAAAATCGTGGTTCTTCTTCGATGACGAAGTGGTGTGTTTGGGTGCTGGTATACGTTCAGGGTCTATGACTCAGGTTAATACAACAATTAATCAGTGTTTGTTGGAGGGCGATGTTACTGTAATAAAGAATGATAATTCATCCGAAATCTATACGACCGCCCAGAAAGACAGCCGTACGTTTAACAATACTCTTTCCTGGATATTGCATGGAAAAGTAGGGTATTATCTTCCTTCCGGAGGAAGGTTGGTGGTAAATAATCAGACACAGACAGGAAGCTGGCAAAGCATAAATACTTCCCAAGCGGGAACCTCGGTTAGTAAAGATGTTTTCAAATTGTGGTTTATGCATGGCATTGCTCCTGGTGATGATAATTATGCATATGTTGTGGTGCCTAATGTGAATACGGTTGAGAAGGTTAATGAGTATAAGAAAGATAATGTTCGGATTTTATCCAATACCGCATTAATACAGGCCGTAGAGCATATTGATTTAGGAATAGTAGGTGTGGTGTTTTACGGACCTGCGACTTTTACATACGATGAACATACAACCATTCGCGCCACAAAACCTTGTACAGTTATGTTGCGGGGCTTGAAAGAAAACGAAGTGAAAGTGCATATTGCTGATCCTTCTGCTTCCTTAACATCTCTTTCGTTAATTGCAGACGTTCCTGGTATTGTAGGAGTGAAAGAATTGACTTGTGAATTCCCAACGGAGAAAGCTTATGCAGGATCAACCAAAGAATTTATAATCAATAGTGATACGCCGGACTATACTGAGGTACAGGATCCTAATACCTACATATTGGTTAAGGAAGACACGTATGCCTATGGTGGAAATAAAACAGGTAATTTCGGAAGTGAAGAAATGTTGGTTGTAAAAACGGATTCGGAAGCTTACTCCCGTGAAACTTATCTGAAATTTGATATTTCTGGTATTAACTTTTCAAAAGTTAAGGATATTCAATTGCTGCTTACGGTAGCTGAAGGAGATACGGATTACCTTAATAATACCATGCACATTACAGCTTCCGGATCGGAATGGAGTGAAAATACTCTGATCTGGAACAACAAACCGAATGTTACAGGCTCAAGGATTGCTTCGGTAAAAGCTGTTATTATTGGGAATACGTTGTCTTTCGATATAAAAGATTATGTTTTGCAGGAAGTAGAAAAAGGTAACACTATACTGTCTTTCAAGTTGAATAATACGTATACCGGAAACGTTGCTAAAACGAGAATATCCTTCCATTCCAAAGAATCGTTCTATGAAGATATGCGACCTCGTATCGCAATCACTCCTACAGAAGTTTCTATTCCGGAAATAAATACTTCGGATAATACCATTAGGGTTTATCCCAATCCTGTGAAAAAAGGAGATAGGATTCAGATAAACAAGGGGAATGATTCTATTGCTCAGGTGATAATAAGTGATTTATTTGGTAAAACAATCATGAAAACAAACGAAAATAGTATTCATACTCAAGGTTTGGAATCCGGATTGTATGTATTGACGGTAGTTGAAGAAGAAAACGGACTGCAAAAGAATGTTAAACTTATAGTAAAATAAAAATAGTTTTTTGTGGATTAAATCTGAGAAGGCTGTGCCAGTAAAGTAATTTATTTACTTTCGGCGCAGTTTTCTTTTTTTTAACACATTGGAAATTGAATCCGAAACCTTTATCTTTGATTTTATTTTGTAATTGGAAATTGTATGTATCAGGCGGATATAAATAGATACGACGGTAAAATGAAATATCGTCGGGCAGGTAGAAGTGGAATCCTTTTGCCCGAGGTTTCTCTTGGATTGTGGCAGAACTTTGGGGGAGATAATATTTTTAGTCGTAGCAAAGAGATGTTGCATTATGCTTTTGATCAGGGAATTACTCACTTCGATCTGGCTAATAATTATGGGCCTCCCAACGGAACCGCCGAAGAAACATTCGGAATGGTAATGAAGCAGTCTTTCCTGCCTTACCGGAAAGAACTTTTTATCTCTACCAAAGCCGGACATGAGATGTGGCCGGGACCTTACGGGGAATGGAATTCAAGGAAAAACCTGATGGATAGTCTGGATGCGAGTCTTCAAAGGATGAATCTGGAATATGTGGATGTGTTTTATTCCCACCGCTACGACCCTGTTACTCCGTTGGAAGAAACCATGCAGACTTTAGTGGATATCGTCAGACAAGGAAAGGCTCTGTATGTGGGTATTTCCAAATATCCGTCGGATGCTGCCGGATTTGCATACAAATATTTGCAGGATAGAGATATTCACTGCCTGTTGTATCAGGGGAAATACAATCTCTTACATAGGGAACCGGAGCTAAGCGGTATTTTGCAGCAAGCCAAAGAGAATGGAGTAGGGTTTATTGGTTTTTCACCTCTGGCACAAGGATTACTTACCGACCGTTATGTAGATGGACAGATAAAAGAGGATTCACGGATGGCGAAAGGTAATTTCTTGAAAAAAGAGCATCTTACGGAAGATGTTTTAAATAAAATACGGAAACTCTCTGAGATTGCAGCGCAGCGCAATCAATCCCTTGCCGAAATGGCTCTTGCCTGGTTACTAAAAGATGATTTTGTTTGTTCTGTTATCGTTGGAGCAAGTTCTAAAGAACAACTGGGAAGGAATCTCAATGCCTTGAAGAATGTTTCATTTTCAGAGAAAGAATTGGCTGCCATTCAGGAAATAATAAGTTAAAAAGACGGTTCTCTTTTTTAGAAAAACTCTAAAGGATCTAAAAATCGTGTGTTTTACTATTTGCTTCGTAAACAAAAAGACTTTTCTTCTTGTTCCCTAGTTAGATATTAATTAAAAAGAAAGTAAATTATGAAGCGATTATTTTTATTACTGGTTCCGGCCTTATTCCTTGGTATGAGCGTATCTGCTCAATTTAGTTTACCCGTTTTACCGTATTCTTATGATGCCCTGGAGCCTTACATTGATAGTGAAACAATGAATATTCACTACAACAACCATCATGCTACCTATGTGAAAAATTTGAATGAAGCGTTAGCAAAACATCCTGAACTTCAAAACAGAAGCATTGAAGAATTGATCCGCGACATTAATTCTTTGCCATCGGATGTGCGTACCGCCATTCGTAACAACGGAGGAGGACATTACAACCATACTTTGTTCTGGTCTATTCTTGCTCCGGCAGGATCTACCCAAATGTCTGCCAATTTACGACAAGCCATTGAAAGGGATTTCGGATCCGTAGATGCGTTCAAAAAACAGTTTGAAGAAGCTGCTTCCGGAAGGTTCGGTTCCGGTTGGGCATGGCTGATCAAAGACAATAACGGAAGATTACAGATCACCTCTACTCCAAATCAGGATAATCCCATTATGTCGGTTGCTGAAATGAGGGGAACCCCTATTTTAGGACTGGATGTTTGGGAACATGCTTATTATCTTAAATATCAATCCAAAAGAGCCGATTATATCAAAGCTTTCTGGGATGTGGTAAATTGGAATGAAGTAGAAAGATTATTCAATATTAACCGGATTAGTAAAAACTAAAAAAGAAGCTATCTCAACATGGAACTGAGGTAGCTTCTTTTTTTATAATCTGTTTACTGCTAACTGTTCACTGTTCACTGTAAGGAGTGATCGGGCGTCCAATCCACACTTGAGGTTGTTCTATGTCGAAAATAGATGCAAGAGTAGAGGCTACGTCGTATTGCATCATGCTTTCGGTTATTTCGTGGTTCTTTTTGATTCCTTTTCCACACATAATGAAAGCTGTTTCCATCTCATTCATGGTTTTGCCTCCATGGTTTTTATCGATTCCACCGTGGTCGGAAGTTACAATGAAAATCGTTTCGTCGTAGATCCCTGCTTTTTTCACAGACTCGATAATTTTCCCCACATAACTATCCAGTTCCGATAAAATAGCTATGTATTCCGGACTGTCGAAACCGAAAGCATGGCCCGTATGATCCGGTTCATCGACCAGGATACCGATCAGGTTGGGTTTTGCTTCCTCTATGTATTTGCAACCGTTGAGAACGGTTTTCTCTGCAGCGTTTTCTTCACTTCCTTCTGCTACGGTCGTATGTTCTTCCACACTCATTGCACTCATTTCAGCCAGATATTTTAATCCCTCCCATTGATAGAAATATCCTATTTTTGCGTCCGGATATTGATCTCGGAAGAGTCCCCAGATACTGGGAAATATCCCGTAATGAGTCGTTATCCTCGGTTCCAGTTCCGGTACTTTTGAACCCCATTGTGTATAACCATGTAGCTCCGGGCCTGCACCCATAAACATACTAGCCCAGTTTATAGCGCTTGAGGAGGGTAGTGCGGAACGTTTCTTCAAAGTATAAGAGCCGTTTTCCATCAGGCTTTTAACATGAGGCATATCCGCTTGGGCCAGACTTCTTGCTGTCCAGCCGTCCAATCCGATAAATACCACATGATTGGCTTTCCAGCTTTTTTCCGGTTTTTTATTACTTGCGGAATTGTTACATGCACTTATTAAAAAAGTTAGTAAGACAAAGAAAATTAGTTTAGTTGCTTTCATAATACAATTATTTTAGTTCGTTTTTTCTTCCATCTCCATAGATTATGTATATTTTTCCATCTTGTATTAAAATTCCCCTTCCTTTATTTGCCTCCCGGTTTTTCAGGTTATTTACATTCACTGCTACCACTTTACCGTTAAAGAAAGTTGTGATATCACCAAAGATAGTATGACCGACTATAATACGTTCCGCATCGAAATGCTGGAGAATAGCATCCAGGTCTTTTTCATCCGTAATGGCATGATCTTTTGTGGGATCCACGAGTCCGCGGTACCACACAAGGCCGTTGGTGGTAAATAGAAGTTTGGAATACTCGCTTTGCCGGTTGCGTTCTTCTTTGGATTTATGCAATCCACGACTTAATTCCTCATTGATTTGAGGAATAGTAAGGTTGGTTCTACACACCTGTTCGCTTAATCCGGCATGAACAAATAAATCTCTTCCGATTACTTCGATGGTATTTTTTTCTGCAAGCCATCTTCCCAATTCCGTGTCCAATCCGAAAAAGTCGGCATAAGTCATTTCTGCTTCGTATCTTTTTGCCAGCTTCGTATACTTTTCGTTCATATAACGTAAGTCATTGGCCATTACCATAGTCTCGTGATTCCCGTAGATAAAAGAGACTTTTCCTCCTGCTTCTTCGGCTTCTTGTTCCAACTTATAAACCAACCAGAAAATAGCTAATACATCGTCTCCGCGATCGAAAATATCCCCTTCAACCATTAAGTGATTGGTATCGTATGTCCATTCGTAACGATCGTTGATTACTCCATTTGCCTGCAAAACATTCACAAAACAATCTATATTTCCATGGGGATCTCCGAGTACCAAGGTTTTTTCAGGAGCATCATGCTTCCAACCCTTTCTTTTGATGGAATGTAATTTAACCGGAAATTGATGTAAGCCATCATGAGAAGTTACATGGAAACTGAAATTCTCCGGTATTTCAGTGATAGAATCCTGAAGCCATCCATCTTCATCAATAGACAGGATGCGGGCTTTTTGATCGGGTAGATAGAAGATATAAGGCCCGTCAGCACCCGGAAACTTATCTTCCGGCTTTATCTGATGGTTACAGGAAAAAACACAAAGAGAAAAAAGTAGCCAGATAACACAAAGGATTTGCTTTTTCATGGCAGCAAGGGTGAAGAGTGGAGTTTATTTATTAAAAAGATGAGGATATCCAAAAAGTCAATAATTTCATTGTTTGGACACCCTCACCTTCGTATTATAAGATAAATTATTTATATTTTTGAACGATCTCTTTCATCTTCTCAAAATTTTCTTCCTGCCTCTGCAGAAGTTTGAACTGAGCTTTCGTACGTTGCCAGGTATGATCCTTGGATTGGATTTTGTAGGAAGTATCTCCTTTCAGGTAATCCGTAAAGAAACGGGTTGTCTGCATGTAACTTAAAAGTTTGGCACCGAAAGCCAGATTATCCAATTCCACATCACTTAAGAAAGTAGCTTTTTTAAGGTAACCTTTCGTATAAGCTTCAAAGATCTCGAGGTTCATATTGATGTTATCCAGATTAGGATCGTCTTCAGCTCCTGTATTAGCGGCGGTACGCATGAAGTCACCGAAGTCTGATAATACGAAACCAGGCATTACGGTATCTAAGTCAACGATGCAAATAACTTCGTCGTTTTCGTCGAAAAGCATATTGTTTACTTTTGTGTCGCAATGATTGATTCTTTTTACCAATTTACCTTCGCGGAACAATTGCTCCGGTCTGCACATTTCTTCTGCCCGTTTTTCAATTTCATCCACCATCCATTGAGTTTCAGCCAGGCGTTCTGCTGCATTGTTTTTCACCGCTTCACGGAATTCTTCCAAACGGAATTCCATATTGTGGAAATTCGGAATGGTTTCAATCAATTGGGAAGTGTCGATATCGGACAACATACACTGGAAGTCGCCGAAAGCTTCTCCTGCCAGGTAAGCCGATTCAGGGGTAATGGCTTCGTAACTTTTTGTGTTTTCAATATTGATGTATATACGCCAATAATCACCATTTTCATCCTGGTAGTAAAGTTCTCCTTTTTTAGTAGGTACCAATTGCAATACTCTTCTTTCTAAATCAGTGACTCCTTTTTCTTTTAATTTTTTGCGTAAATGATCTGTAACCAATTGGATATTTCTTTGAAGTCCGGCTACATCTTTAAAGATATGATGGTTAATCTTTTGAAGGAAATAAGACGGAGAGTTTTCTCCTTCTGTTTCCACAATGAATGAATCATTGATATGCCCGATCTTTAAAGGACGGATATTTTTCACTTCTGACTGAATATCAAATTGCTTTACAATGTTTTCCATAAGTAAATATATTTT
>JAJBTS010000120.1 GCA_020860885.1 Bacteroidales bacterium | reverse complement strand
TGGGCAAGTCACTTCACTGCTATTGCTTAAAAAAAATCTTATGGAAGAGAATGTTGAAAACTAGAAATTAATAAATTAATTATTAAAAATCAGTTAAGGCACCCTTTTCTTCAAAAGGGGTTGGGGGATTAGTTTCTTTTTCTATTTTCTTTCTATTTCTTTTTCTATTTCTATTTGTGTATTATGAACAGTATTAACCGGGTTATGGAAGCCATTAATTCAGTTAACAACTACGAATTATCAGTCTGCCAATCATTATTACCACTATTAATACTCATCGAAAACAGGTAATAAGATTTATCGCGGTTGCTCTATTATTTCTTTATAACGAATATTGTCCACTGCCTTTGCCGCGAGGCTTTCAGCCACCAGCTGTTAACTGTTAATTGGTAACTGTTGACTGTTGACTGAAATTTTTCTCACGTCCCATTTTTTCAAATGCGACTACGATTTGAAATTTTCACATGTGCGATTTTTTCAAAAGAAATAGGCGAAATGAAGATGTTAAAGGAAGGATGTAAATAAGAAAAATACTGCCGGAGAATTCTTTTGCTACTTAGTTAATTGGAGCAATGATTCGGCTTCTTGGGGGTCGTATCCTAAAGAAATAGCTTTCTTTATATCTTCTGCGGCCGCTTGTTTTTCATACAGCAGAAGCTTGGCGCGGGCTCTTGTGATATACATATAAGGATCTTCCTCTTCGGACAATCGCATGGCTTTGTTAATATCTCCCAGAGCTTTGTTTCCTTTTTCCTGCAAAAGGAATAGTTCCGCCCTGCCCGCATATATACCGGGATATTCCGGTTCTTTCTCTTCCAGGTAATTATACATTTTTTCAGCGTCCGTATATTTGCCTTCTACCTTAAAAAGAGTAGCGAGCCCCAACTGGGCAAACAGATTCTGAGGACTTACAGAAAGTATTTTTTGGAAATCTTTTTCCGCCAACTCAAATTCTTTGAGATTGATGTATAAAAGTCCGCGTTGATACAAAGCTTCTTCATTGTTCGGTTCTTCTTCCAACAACCGATTATAATCTATGAGTGCATTCTGGAAATTGCCTCTTTCCGAAAACAGGGAAGCTCTTGCGGAAAGGAAAGTCGTATTGTTAGGATACCGGTTCAATGCCAGTGAGTACGAATCCATCGCTTCGTCGTATTTCCCCTGTCTTCTCTGAATGGTACCCAGGTTATTAAGAAGAAAAGCATTCAGGGCATTGGAAGGGTCTGCATTGAGGGCGTTTTTCAATGCTATCTCCGCAGAATCCAAGCGGTTTTCTTCTATGTATTTAAAAGAAGATTCTATCCACTCGCTGTGGCTTTGCGCATTTAAGCGGCCACAGCAAACGGATAGAAACAGTACGAACAGGATGGTTAATCTCATGCTTTGGGAGTAGCTTCTACCGGAGCAATTAATTTATAACCTTTTCCATGAATATTCATTATCTCGATACTTGGATCGTCTTTGAGCAGTTTTCTTAACTTAGTGATATAAACGTCCATGCTTCTTGCATTGAAATAGTCCACTACGCCCCATATTTTCTTCAAAGCATAGTTACGTTCCAATACCTGGTTAATATTCTCACACAATAAGCTCAACAGGTCGCTTTCTTTGGTTGTCAGTTTAACTACCTGTTCGCCATTGGTCAGTGTTTGTTTCTGAGTATCGAAAGTAAATTTTCCGATCACATAAGGACCTTCTTTCGGAGCTTTTTTACCACTTACGCGACGAAGGATAGCTTCAATACGAAGCAACAATTCTTTCATGCTGAACGGTTTTGTAAGATAATCATCGGCACCGATTTTAAATCCTTCCAGAATATCTTCTTTCATGGTTTTTGCCGTCAGGAAAATAATTGGGATTTCCGCATTAATAGCCCTGATCTCCTGAGCCAGTGTAAATCCGTCTTTTTTAGGCATCATTACGTCCAGGACACAGAGATCGTATTTTTCTTTTGGGAAAGCTTTACTTCCTGCTTCTCCATCAGGGAATAAATCTACAGAAAAACCTTTCGCCTGTAAATATTCTCTCAACAACATCCCTAAATTCTCATCGTCTTCGCACATGAAGATTCTTACTTTTTCTTCCATAACTTTTTTCTATTTAATAATTTATATTAATTTTCCACATACGGTAATGTAATTATGAATTGAGTACCTTCTCCATAATCACTTTCTGCTTTAATCGTTCCTCCCAATTCCGTTATGATCCGCTTTACATAGGCCAGACCTAAACCAAAGCCTTTCACATCATGCCGGTTCCCTGTAGGAACTCTGTAGAATCGGTCAAAAATCTTTTTAAGACTTTCTTTCCGTATACCAATACCATTATCTTCGATTCGGATCTGAATATTTTCACCTACATTCAATGTCTTTATTATCAATAGCAGCGGCACATCCTGTCGCCTGTATTTTACAGCATTTTCCATGAGGTTAAACAACACATTGGTAAAGTGCATTTTATCCACTACAATGGTTGAGTCCAATGCCTGCAAATCGATATCCAGGGTTCCGCCGGCGTTTTCCACCCGTAAGGCGAATGTACTGGCAACACTGGTGATCAGGTCGTTCGCATCCAGTTTTACCATTTTGAACT
Source organism: Bacteroidales bacterium (assembly GCA_020860885.1). Lineage (GTDB taxonomy): Bacteria > Bacteroidota > Bacteroidia > Bacteroidales > Azobacteroidaceae > Azobacteroides. The sequence continues at coordinate 1,191 of JAJBTS010000120.1, read as the reverse complement.
CTATGGCCCGATCTTCAAACAACGACATTTGCAGTACTTTTTCGACCAGAAATCCGAGACGCTTACTTTCATCGCTGATCACTTTCTTTGCATGCTCCATCAATCTCGGTGAATTATTTACATCGGCATCATTTAAAGTTTGAGCAGCTAAAGAGATACTTGCGACAGGAGTTTTAAGTTCATGCGTCATATTATTAATAAAATCGTTCTTCATCTCAGACAAACGCTTTTGCCTGAACACAATATACATTGTGAAAAGAAAGACCAGCAACAATACCATCGTGAATCCGATAGAGGGTATTATGAAGCTGATAGAATCCAGCACATACTTCTTCTGGGTAGGGAATGCTACCTGAAGCGTGTACAGTTTATTAGCGGGATCTTTCGGAAAAAGAATTTGCGAATAGACGTTGTTAAGATTCTGTTCATCGTAGTTCGGACTCATAAATACGATGTTCTTTTCTTTATCTACTACTGCAAAGGCAAACGGAAGCGCCAGGTTGTTGTTTTCCAGTTCAGCCCGGATATAAGTTTCCAACTTTCTATAGTCGATCCTCTCTTCTATAGGCCTCTCGTAGCTTCTTCTCGCCCTCCGCAAAACTTCCTCCACAATGTTTTGATAATATAAAAACTGATCCTGCTGGTCCTGAATAGACTGGGCGGTGGAATTGAGGTCGTTCTTTCCAAAACTGGGGAGAATAACCGATAAAGTATCGATTATACTTCCTCCCAGATCTATATCGATACCGGAGGATAAGCTTTTATTTCTTCCATCGATAGACAACCGCTGTTGTTTACCTCCAAAATATTTCTGACCGTAATAGAAATATTGATCTGCCAGAAACTGACTCGCCTCATCTAATTCCAAATCGTGGGAAACCTGATAAAGGCTCCTTTTTACAGCATCTTTAAATTGCTCTTCCTGTGTGTTCAATATAATATGTATGTAACTATACTGTAAATATAATAATCCGACAAATGCGAAAATCATTACACCAGCAAGCAACCAGATAGCAGACTTCTTCATATAAATTTCCTAACGCTCTAATAATGAAACAAAGTAAGTTTTTTTTTGTTTAACATTTCCTAAAAAAAATAAAAAATATTATCCCTAAAAAATAAAACAATTTAACAAATGCCCCTAATTGTGAAAATCGAAGCAAATTAAGTTAATTTTAACAATTAAGCAAA
>JAJBTS010000324.1 GCA_020860885.1 Bacteroidales bacterium | reverse complement strand
GTAATATAATTTGTATTATATTTGTCTTCGTTAACGTAACGATGATACCATGAGACGATTTTTTCAAATGAAAACATTTTTTATAGGGGCTATAGCCTTTACTCCCTTTTCTATTCAGGCTAATGATCCTATTAATTTCATCTTAATTCATTTAGACGATATGGGATATGGAGACTTATCGGTTACCGGAAGCAGCGGATATCTGACTCCAAATATTGACCGTTTGAGTATGGAGGGAATGCGGTTTACTCACTTTTATAGTGCACAAGCTGTCAGTAGTGCTTCTCGTGCTGGGCTGCTCACAGGATGCTATCCTAACCGGATAGGCTTTTATGGGGCATTGAATCCGAATGCAAAGAAAGGACTTTCTCCAGCAGAAGAAACCATTGCTACATTATTAAAGAAAAAAGGATATGTTTGTTCTGCAGTTGGTAAGTGGCATTTAGGAGATGCTCCTGAATTTATGCCTTTGCAACATGGTTTCGATGAATATTTCGGGTTACTTTATTCCAATGATATGTGGCCCTATCATCCTACAGCCAAATATCCACCTTTACCTCTCTACAAAGATAACGAAGTAATCAATTCCGATATGTCGCCGGATGATCAGAAAGAATTGACAACTCAATATACAGAACAAGCACTTCGCTTCATAGAAGAAAATAAAGATAAACCTTTCTTTCTATATTTGGCTCATTCAATGCCTCATGTTCCTTTGTATGTTTCGGATAAATTCGAAGGAAAAAGTGAACAGGGAGCTTATGGAGATGTAATGATGGAATTGGACTGGAGTGTAGGGGAAATCTTAAAAGTTCTCAAAAAGAATGGGTTGGATAATCAAACACTTATCATATTTACTTCCGATAATGGGCCCTGGATAAATTATGGTGATCATGCCGGATCGACCGGAGGTTTACGAGAAGGTAAAGGGACCTCATTTGAAGGAGGACAGAGAGTTCCTTGTATTTTCCGGTGGCCGGGAAAAATACCTGCCGGTACTATAAATAATAATCTGGCATCTTCTATAGATATTTTACCGACTATAATGAAGATCAGCGAAAGTGAATTGCCGGAGAAAAAAATAGATGGAGTTGATATCTATGAGATGTTAACGGGTAATTTTGAATTACAGCCAAGGAAATATTTTCTTTATTATTACAAGGAGAATAATCTGGAAGCCATCCGGAATGATAAATTCAAATTGATATTTGAACATAAGGGACGTTCTTACGAATTATACCCCCCTGGTAATGATGGAAAGCCCGGGCGAGTAGAGGAAAATCGGCCGGTTCTGCCGGGATTATATGATTTAAGAAGAGATCCCGGAGAACGTTATGATGTTTCGGAACTTTATCCGGAAATTATTATGGAGTTAAATCGGGTGGCAGATGAAGCCCGTGAAGATTTGGGTGATTTCCTGCGTGATATACCCGGTAAAAATCGCAGGCCCATTGGAGTAGTAACTAATTAAATATTTCATTCAAATGAAAAGACCTATATTATTGTTAATGTTTATTTTAGCTGTATGTAGTTGTGGTAAAAAAAATAACAGTAAAGCTATAAACATTATACCTAAACCCGTAGAAATGGAAGTAGGGAAGGGTAATTTTCTTATATCCGATAAGACTATAATTTCTTATAATAAAACAGAACTAAAAGAGGCTGCCGAATATTTAGCAGAGCGGTTAGCGGATGAAACAGGACTTCATTTATCCATACAAGCAGCAAATTCTTCTCAAAGCAATATAGTATTGGATTATAATTCACCGGAAGAAATCTCTGACGCTTATACTTTAAATGTTAGCAGTAAAAATATTTTTATAGAAGGAACTAATCCCCGTTCAGTAATGCTGGGAATTCAAACGTTACGGCAACTTATCCCTCTTGAAGTAAATACAAAAATAATCATTCCCGAAGTAAACATCAAGGATTATCCGGCATGGGAGTGGCGAGGCATGATGATGGATATTTCTCGTCATTTTTTTGATAAAGAAGAAGTAAAAGAATTTTTAGATTTGATGGCTTATTATAAGTTTAATAAATTTCACTGGCATTTAACGGATGATCAGGGATGGCGCATAGAAATAAAAAAATACCCGTTACTTATCGAAAAGAGTTCGTGGAGAGAGTTCAATAACCACGATAAAACTTGTTTGTCAGAGGCTGTTAAAGAACATAATACAGATTATTTGCTCCCGGAAGAAAAAACGAAAGAGCAGGACGGTAAAATTTTATATGGAGGATATTATACACAGCAAGATATTAAAGAAGTAGTTGCTTATGCAGCTAAACTGGGCATAGATGTTATTCCTGAAATCGATATTCCAGGTCACAGTTCTTCTTCTATTGCGGCTTATCCTGATTTATCTTGCTTTGGTACTACCGGATGGGGTACAATCTTCTCTTCTCCTTTATGCCCCGGTAAAGATAATACTCTTGCTATATATAAAGATATTTATGCTGAATTATTTGAGTTGTTTCCCTATGAATATGTACATGTAGGTGCAGATGAAGTTGAAAAAGAAAATTGGAAAAAATGTCCTCATTGTCAGGCGCGGATAAAGCAGGAAAATTTGCAAAACGAAGATGAATTACAATCCTGGTTCGTTCGGCAAATGGAGAGTTTTTTTACTTCCAATGGAAAGAAACTAATAGGTTGGGATGAAATTACTGAAGGAGGTTTGTCTGAAAATGCAACAGTAATGTGGTGGAGAACCTGGGCTCCCAATACTGTAAAAACAGCATTAGAACAAGGCAATAAGGTCATATTAACTCCTAATTCCCATAATTATTTTGATTATCAACAGACATCTAAAACGTTACAGGAATTGTATACTTTCGATCCGGTTCCGGCAAGCGTGGATAATACATCTAAAAATTTAATTTTAGGGATCCAGGCTAATACATGGGCTGAAGCTATTCCCTCTCGAGAAAGGTTTCAATATATGACGGTTCCGCGAATGTTAGCGTTAAGTGATGTTGCATGGCGATACGATGCCGACCGTAAATGGGAAGAGTTTTATTCCCGCTTGATTGCTCATTTTCCTCGTTTAGATAAAATGAAAATAAATTATCGACCTGTAGAAATTCCCGATCTGCATGAAAAGATCGTATTTGTAGGAACAACCCTTGTAAAATGGGATTATCCTCTGAGCGATATTGAATTAAGGTATACGACAGATGAAACGATTCCTGATAAAAATTCACCTCTTTATACAGATCCCTTTGAAATTGACCAATCTACTCGTTTCAATATACGGATGTTTCGTCCTGACGGGAGTGCCGCGGATATTTTGAAGATTTTATATGCTAAAGAAGAATATCGTCCCGGTCATGAAGGGCTATCATCCAACGTTGGACTAAAATGTGAATGGCATGAAGGAATATTCAGGCAATGCAGCCAAATAGAAACGGTTCCTCCCAAACAAGAATACATCGTAGAATCGATTAAGGTTCCTGAAGGTGTCGGCGGAAAGCGGGGATTGATTTATTCCGGATATATAAATATTCCTAAAAAAGATATTTATACATTTTATCTTGCATCCGACGATGGGAGTAAGCTTTATATAAATGAAGAGCCAGTTGTTGATAATGATGGTCCGCATGGCCCGGTCACCTTATCAGCTCAAATGGCTCTGGATAAAGGATTGCATCCCATTAAACTTTATTATTTTGATATGAATAATGGTGGCTTTATTAATTTGAAATTATTCGGCAGCGATGGGAGAGAAGTTATATTAAATAACGAATCTATCTTTCATTAATTACATCACCGTAAATACTCCCAACAA
>JAJBTS010000285.1 GCA_020860885.1 Bacteroidales bacterium | reverse complement strand
ATAAAATACTCCGGAATGATTTCAGGTATATAATCCTTATAATATTCTTCCGGCGTAATTCCGGAAAATAAAATATCGAATTCAGAAAGAATAGGAATTCTTTCTGCCTCATTTTCTATTTCTCCTGTTTGAGCGGATATATGCATATATCCTACAAAAACGCAAATAATAGTAATAAAAATTTTCATGGTTTTTAATTTAAGTTCCTGTTTTTTCCAAAGACAGCAAGAAACTTTGTTTTCCAGAATCTTACTCCTTAAAATAATCACAACAAATTTTGCGCCTTACTTACTTTATTGGTTAACTCAATAAACTCTTCCACCGACAACTGTTCCGGACGCATATTGAATACAGGATCGTTCAACAAAGCATTTTCCTTTCCGATCAAGCCTTTCAAAGAATTACGCATCGTTTTACGGCGCTGATTAAAAGCCGCTTTTACTACGGTCTTCAATAAAGCTTCACTACAATCCAATTTGGTCCTGTCATTACGCACCATCCGGATAACCGCCGATTTTACTTTAGGAGGAGGATCAAACACTACGGGCTCGACCGTAAAAAGATATTCTATATCATACCAGACCTGAAGCAAAACCGTGATAATGCCATAACTCTTTTTACCGGGCTTGGAAGCCAGCCGTTCCGCCACTTCTTTCTGAATCATTCCCGAGCAACAGGGAATCTGATCTTTGTAATCCAGAACCTTAAAAAAGATCTGGCTGGAAATGTTATAAGGATAGTTACCTATAACACAGAAAGAACCGGGATAGTATTCCTGTAAGTTCATTTTCAGGAAATCTTTCTGAATAATCCTGCCTTTCAATAAAGGATAATTCTTTTCCAGATACTCCACCGACTCGCTATCCAGTTCCACAACCGTCAGGTCTCTGTCATTTTCCAACAAAAACTGAGTCAGGACTCCCGTTCCGGGACCTACTTCCAACACAGGAAGGTCCGGAAAACCGTCTATACTATCCGCTATTCTTTTTGCGATCGATAGATCTTTCAAAAAATGTTGTCCCAAAGATTTCTTAGGACGTACCTCTCTCCTATATTGCGTCATAATTTATTTGTATTGAGATCTTATCGTTCACGGAGGCATTAAGCGAATCCTGCATCGCTTAAAATACCCTATGAGCGTATCAGTCCATTAATTTATTTTTACTAACTTTGCAGCCGTACAAAAATAAGTAAAAAAATAACATCTTTAGGAATGCCTGATAAATTGAAGTCTGCACTTATCAAATTTGCAAAAACATTTCTTCCTCTTTTATTCGGATTGTTTATCTTCTGGTTGATTTTCCGGAAAATGGATTTTAGAGAGATTATGTCTATACTCAGACAAGACGTTAATTTCTGGTTCATTGCACTTTCCCTTCCTTTTGGACTAATAGCCAATATTATAAGAGCTTACCGCTGGGATTTATTAATAAGACCTCTTGGATTCACTCCGAGAAAATCCAATTTAGTATATGCCGTATTAGGAAACTACGGAGTAAATCTGGTTTTCCCGCGATTAGGGGAAGTATGGCGCTGCACCATGATTACCCGTTATGAGAAAATTCCTTTTACGAAATTATTCGGGACTCTTATTACCGATCGTCTGGCAGATACAGTAATGGTAGGATTGATTGTTGTGGCTGCTTTTATAATGAATGTACCCTATTTCGATAGTTTTTTCGCCCAGCATCCTGAAGCTTTTGATACTTTCAATAAAATAATGACTTCCGCATGGATGTATACAACAATCGTTATCATTGGATTGTTAATATGGGGATTTTATAAATTATTTAAGAACCACCCCTGGGTGAAGAAAACAAAACACATGCTGGCGAGTGTGTGGGAAGGAATCCGAAGTATAGTCAATATGAAAGAAAGAAGGTTATTTATCTTTTACACCATCCTCATCTGGCTGGGTTACTTTCTGTATTTTTATATTTGTTTTTATGCTTTTCCTTTCACAAAAAACCTGGGATGGAATTGCGGTCTTATCGCTTTTGGGATGAGTAGTGTTGCAGTAGCTGTTCCGGTACAGGGAAGTATCGGTCCGTGGCATGCAATGGTTATCGCGGTATTGATGGGTTTTGGTGTTAGTTCGATCGACGCCGGAGCTTTTGCATTCTGTGTTCATACCGTTCAGCAGCTTATATTTACCGCTTCTTTCGGTCTGTTTGGCGTACTGGCCCTACCGATAGCTAACAAAGGCAAATAATTAAACAAACACGGTTCTTTTACCGTGTTAAATAAAACATATTACCATGGAAAACAGCATTTTAAATCTTAAGCCTTCGAATGTATGGAAGCATTTTTATGCTTTAACACAAATTCCCCGTCCTTCCGGACAAATGGAAGAAATAACTGCTTTTATTGAAGAGTTTGGTAAAAAATTAGGTTTAGAAACCTCCCGGGATGCAGCAAATAATATATGCATCCGTAAACCGGCAACTCCAGGATACGAAAACAAGAAAACGATCATACTTCAATCGCATCTGGATATGGTTCCTCAGGCCAATTCAGATATCGATTTCGATTTCTCCAAAGACCCCATCCAAGCATATATCGACGGAGAATGGGTGAAAGCCAAAGGCACCACCTTGGGAGCAGACAATGGCATCGGCGTAGCTACTACAATGGCCGTACTGGAAGCCAATGACCTGGAACATGGTCCTCTGGAAGGACTATTCACCATCGACGAAGAAACAGGCATGTATGGCGCCATAGCCGTACGACCGGGATTTATCGATGGAAAAATCATGTTGAACCTGGATTCCGAATTAGACGGAGAGCTCTATATCGGTTGTGCCGGAGGTGCGGATGTAAGCATTGAATTTCAATACGAAGACGAAAGCTGGATACCTCAGGAAGATGTAGCTGTTAAAGTTTCTCTAACCGGATTGAAAGGAGGTCACAGTGGCGTGGATATTCATTTAGGAAGAGCCAATGCCAATAAACTGATGTTCCGTTTCCTGAAAGATGCCTTATTGACCTACGACATCCGTTTGTCTTCCATTTCGGGAGGGACCTTGCGAAATGCCATCCCCAGGGAAGCTTTTGCCACTATTGTTGTGGATGGAAAAGATCCATACGAAAAGATCAAAGAAATGGTAGCGGGCTATGAGGAGTTATTCAATGAAGAATTCAAAGGAATTGAAAATAAAATAGAGTTCAAAACGGAATTCGTAGAAATCACTCCCGAACTGAAATTAATCCCGAAAGCCATTCAAACCCGATTAACACATGCCATTATCGGTTGTCCGATTAATGTGATCAATATGTTTGCCGAACTTCCCAATACGGTAGAAACCTCTATAAATATGGCTATTGTGCAATCTTCAGAAGGGAAGACGGAAGTAAAATTCCTGGCAAGAAGCTCTTCCGAAAGTAAAAAAATGGCTGTATGCGGAAGTATTGAAAGTATCTTCTCTCTCGCTGAAGCTGATTTTATCGAAACAGGAAACAGCTATCCCGGATGGGATCCGAATCCTCAATCAGAAATCTTAGCCATCATGGAAAAGGTTTACGAAGAACAAAGAGGAGAAAAACCGAAAGTAGAGGTTATGCATGCAGGATTGGAATGTGGGATAATTCTTTCCAATGTTCCGGGATTAGATACTGTTTCTTTCGGACCTACGATTAAATTCCCTCATTCACCGGATGAAAAAGTGGAGATAGCTTCCGTGGAGAAATTCTGGAATTACCTCACTGCTATATTAAAACAAGCTCCGGATAAATAAATAAAAGACATTCGGACTCTAAGCTATCAGTGGGATTAAATTAAAAATATTTTATCAAAATTTAAAC
>JAJBTS010000398.1 GCA_020860885.1 Bacteroidales bacterium | reverse complement strand
GGATTTCCACCCCAAATTTCATTAGGTGGAATATTTTTTGTAACTACACTTCCTGCAGCTATTATAGAGTTTTCTCCAATTGTTAAAGGTTTTGTAATGATGGAATTGGCACCAATAAATACACCATCCATAATATGAGTTTCACCGTCGGATAGCCATTTTACACCAGTTCTTAATGTGTCAAGATAGTGGGTTAAAATAATTACTCCAGTTGTTATATGAACATGATTATGAATATATATTTTTTCAGGATATACAGTATCAAAAGATACTCCGCTTCCTATAAATATTTGATTACCAATTACTTGTACCCCCCCCCATTTCGCAAGAGCTTTTCTCCATTGTCCTTTCATAGGAAGGTTCATCAAGGAAAATGCTAATTTAGTCTTGAGATGTTTCAGTCCTCCGTGAATCATATTTTATTGTATATATTATTTATAATATCTTCTGCAACCTTAGCCATGCTAAATCCTTTGTCAAGGAATACCTGACGACCATTGAACGGTTCTTTGTACTTTAAAACCATATCTACTCCCTTAGCCAAACCCTCTGCTGTGAAAGTTTCATCAATATAACAACCCGGAATGTCTCCAATCATTGACTTTACATTTCCACAGTCTGTAGAAACTACGGGGGTATTGCAACACATGCATTCTTTTACAGAATTGGGAGAGCCTTCAAAATCACTGCTTAGAAGATGTAGGTTGATAGCATTCATATAGAGTGGAATCAAATTTCTGGGAGTATTCCGAAGTTCAATTTGTTCAATATTATCATACCCATACTTATCCTTAAGGATTTTCAGTGTATCATTAAATCGGTCCTTGCGTTTCTGCTCTCGTACACGCTTGTTTGAATCCATAAATAGAATGTAGATTTTATCAGGATCTAACCCAAGCTGTTTCCGACAATCCTGCATATCCATAGGCTTGAAAAAATCTTCGTTGCAGCCATTGGGCAAATAATGCATTTTCGGATATGATAAGTAAGGTGTAGAATCATTCTTGATGATAAAAGCCTTAAATGTCTTATTGAAAAATTTAAAAGCTTTATCGCCCCATTCCTTGGTTGGGTCATTCTGATAGGAAAGCACACACTTTTTGAAGAAAGGTGCTCCTGTCATCGTCAAAATGATTGCACTCAAAGCATGGTGACAATGAATAATATCGTATCCGCCAGTTATTGCCTTCCACCACAACTTCGGCACATAAGTTATATACTTTTTGAAACCCTTATTTTGCCCATTGCAATAGAACACATCACATTCTATACCCTTCTTCTGCAATGATTCTACCTGTTCTTTGACAAAAATGCCAAAAATAGGATAATCCAGAGTGGGATAATTAGTGGTTACATGAAGAACTTTCATAGAAAATCAAATTTTATGTTCAAAGTTTTTCCTTCCTAATTCAAGACCTTTTTTTAAAAAGTCTAATGAATCTTTTCTTCGTTCCTCTAATATACTACCTACCTTTCCATAATCTATATTAGTAATCATTTTATGGAAAATATCTCCAGTACCTAAACGTTCAGAAAGTCCAAACATTGATAATACACTGTCAATACGAGAATGAGTAGATTTAGGATTTGAGGGATCTACACGATAGAATGTCAAAAATTTCTTTTGTAGGATAATTGACAATGCTGTACCATGAAAAGAATCAGTACATACATACTCTGCCTCATTAATTAATTTAACAAAATCCAAAGCATCCACATCATAAGGAGCATAATCTCCAAAATCATCAAATATCTCAATGAAATCATCCACATGACGCATGAAAACTATTTTCAATCCAGTTTTTTCCTTTAATTCAAGAATGTTATTTTTGATGTCCTCACGCTTGCCAAGTATGTAACAAAAGATATATGGTTCTTCAATTTTGATGTCTGAAGAGTTGATGTACTCTAACCAGTCTTTTCGATCTATAAGGAATGTAGGATCGAGTACAACTTTAGCTTTATTAGAAGAAATAGAGTCCACGATTTCTTTGCCACGTATTTCTCTTACTCCTACCATATCTAATTCATCAAGATACTTTTTAGTACCTTTTACCTGCCATGGTAGTATTTTTGAAACCCCGAAACTCGAAGCATAAGAGAATTTGGGGATTCCCTTTTTTACAAATAATAAATTATAGAATTTACTGTAGAGACTAACTGGGCCCCATACTTGGTCGCTTCCGACGAAGATTACATTGTAATTACCAGATCCTTTTTGTAAATCTGGATAACCTGTGTAATAGTGTGCTACCGACTCAAAATATTTATCTTTAAATTGATTTACTTTCTGAGTACGTATAGCAATATTCATTTTATATGATGGATTCTTTTTAGCTTCTTCTTTGCGCCTTTTTGATCTTTTCAAATTTGTCCATCCACCACTTATTAGCGCCAATGGAATTGTGGTGAAGAATTCTTTAAGGCGGTGAACTTTATTGTACTTAATTATCTCATAATCGTAACCAAGGCTTTCAAGCAATTTTACTGTGGCAAAACCTTGTAAGGACGTACCATAATTATTATGATTGTCGTGCATAATAACCACTGCTCCTACTAAATATTTATCCATTATCTTATACCTTTATTGTTTGAAAGATCTATTAAAAACCAAAAGTTTTTATGACGACCAATAAATCGTTGAATATCAGTTAAAATTACTGACACATAATCTTTGATTTTGGGATTGTCATATTTACAATCGAATTTAGGAGTTTTCTTTCCAAGGAGTGAATGGATTTTCATCTTTGCTTTTACCTTTCTGCTTCTGGGATAAAGCATCTGCGCTTGTGAAGCATTTAAAACAGAAGGTTTTACAGGATCGAGATGTAGATATCCTTCTTTCTGCGCATTTAAAAGAAGTTGGTCAAATTCTTTAGATTTGGTAATGCATGAACTAATTCCTATATGATCTTCACTATAAGGCTTAATATGTATGTCACCAAAACTTACATCTGCTAACTTTCCATAATGGTCTATACACATTAGACATCTTTGAGGTTTAAAGAAACTTCTGAGTAATCGATAGTATTTTGAGTAGGGAATTTCGTTTTCTTTTTTTGGTGTTTCAATTATCATGTTGCCCAAACAACCACGATCTCTATACGCAAAATATTCAATTTCTTTTTTCCTTATTTTTAAATTTCTAAAAATATAATCTTGAGCTTTAAAAGATCGATTAGAAGAACAATATAAAGCAAAATAACCTAATATCTTCTCTTTGAATTTAGGATCTATCTTCTCTCTTTTTCTAAAACCTTCAATATGACATGGTAGGCCTACGATAATATATTTGCCATCAGACTGTTTAATTTCATTGCCTATTTTGTTGAGAGCAACTGGACAATATTTGGATCCCTTGGCTTTTAAGACTTCTTCTTTTGTCCTTGCAATATAGGATATAGGAGTTATTTTATCTAACTCTGAAAAACCCGTTACAGCAACTCCATCAACAATTTTCTTTTCAAGAAGATAAATCAAGAATTGGGATAAAAGCCCACCTGAAGCGCCATGATATCGTATATTTTGATCAAGGCTATAACCCGTATAAAGACCCTTGTATTTTCCTATATATTTATCCTCAAACTTCACTTCTGTTTGGGTAACAAGATTATAGTCTTCGTCTAAATCCATCCCTACCCCAGGACAAACTTTAAGACATCTACCACATTTATCACCTATACAAGTAATTTTGTTAAGTTTCGGATGAATTTCTCCATTAACACGAATCATGTCAATGGATTTTGTGGGACAAACATCCTCACAAATTCCACATCCAGTGCAAATGTCGTTTTTTAATGTATATTGAAT
>JAJBTS010000384.1 GCA_020860885.1 Bacteroidales bacterium | reverse complement strand
TAAAAGATGTAAGTTAACAAGATTTTCAGCAGGATAAGTTTGAAAGATACAGGGAATTCCCCCGGCGATAGAATAAAAAAAGGATGAAAACTATTTTCATCCTTTTGTACTTTTACTTTCTGATACCTAATTGTTTGATGATAGAACGATATCTTTCGATATCTCTGTCTTTCAGGTAGTTTAATAGTCGACGACGTTTACCTACCAACATTTTCAGGGATCGCTCGGTACTATAATCTTTCTTATTTAACTTGAGGTGCTCAGTTAAATGCGAAATACGGTAGGAAAACAATGCTATCTGCGCTTCAGAAGAGCCAGTATCAGTGTTAGACTTTCCGTATTTAGCGAAGATTTCTTTCTTCTTTTCTGAATCTAAATACATGATAAAGAATTTGTTATTAATAATTTTTTCTTAAAACCGGGGCAAAGATAATACAAATAATTTAATAATAAAAATATTTATGTATATTTGCATTCTTATGGATATATCTGTTGTAATACCTTTATTGAACGAATCTGAATCTCTCCGGGAACTATACGCATGGATAGACCGTGTAATGAAAAAAGAAAATTTTTCTTACGAAGTGGTGTTTGTGGATGACGGAAGTACCGACGATTCCTGGAATATTATTAATGAACTCCGTAAGGAACACAATGAAGTAAAAGGGATTCGTTTTCAGAGAAATTACGGGAAATCTCCTGCTTTACACTCTGCCTTCCAAATGGTGCAGGGTGAAGTCGTTATAACTATGGATGCCGACCTGCAGGATAGTCCGGACGAAATTCCCGAATTGTACCGGATGATAAAAGAAAATAAGTATCATATGGTATCCGGATGGAAGAAAAAAAGGTACGATCCGCTGACTAAAACTCTTCCTACAAAGATCTTCAACGCCACAGCCCGTGCTTTTTCGGGTATTCATTTGCATGATTTCAACTGCGGACTAAAAGCGTACGACCGTCAGGTGGTCAAAAGCATAGAAATATACAATGACATGCACCGTTGGATCCCTTTCTTAGCAAAGAATGCCGGCTTTACAAAAATAGGAGAGAAAGTAGTTCAGCATCAGGCCAGAAAGTACGGTCATTCTAAATTCGGATTAAACAGGTTTGCTAATGGGTATTTGGATTTGTTTACTTTATGGTTCTTATCTAAATTCGGCAAAAAACCTATGCATTTTTTCGGATTGATCGGAAGCCTTATATTTGTTATCGGTTTTTTTGCTGTATTAGCAGTAGGAGGGATCAAAGCTTATTCCTTATTTAAAGGAATACCTGCTCCTTTAATAACAGATACGCCCTATTTTCATATTGCTATTGCATGTATGATAATAGGGACGCAATTATTTTTAGCCGGATTTATAGGCGAACTGATTACCCGCAATTCTGCAGAAAGGAATCAGTATAAAATTATGGATGAATTAAAATAGGCTGAAAGCATATCCTACGCCTAAGTAGATGATATGATGACTCTGGTCTTCCGCTGCGTTTGTGTAACGCCATCCTCCGTTGATTTTTATATTTTCGGCAACGGTAAAACGAACGTGCCATCCTATGTTGAAACCCCAGGCGGTTCCATCGTCCACAACTTCATCGGTCAGATATTCTTTACGTGTGAATTTAGATAACTGGGCTCCCAGAGCAGGTCCGGTTGCCAGTAATTCCGAATTTATCAGCATAAATCTGAGATCTAAATTTCCGGAATAGAAAGATACATTCCGATCGAAATTAGGATCGTTAAAATCTTTATCTTTTGTGTGGATTTTTGTATTCATTAAACCAGTGAAACTCGCTTCAATTAATGGAGATAATTTTTACGACACATCAAGATAATATAAAATTACATTGTATTTTTTCATTTAAGCTCCTTTGATACAAATCGTTAAATCTCCTGTTTGTGCCTGCGCTTTGAAAGCAAACAAAGCTACGATAATAATAAATGCTATTTTTTTCATTTGTATTGAAAGTTTAAGTGGAGCAAATGTAGAAATTAATTTTACATTTACAAAACCGGATAAATGATTAACCGTTCATAGATATTAAGAACTCTTCGTTGCTGTAAGTCTTTTCCATTTTATCTTTTACAAATTCCATGGCTTCAATGCTATTCATATCCGATAAATATTTCCGTAATATCCACATTCTGTTAACTGTGTCTCTGTCTTGCAATAAGTCGTCACGACGCGTACTGGATGCAATAATATCCACTGCCGGATAAATTCGTTTATTAGATAATTTACGATCCAACTGCAGTTCCATGTTACCCGTTCCTTTAAATTCTTCAAAGATAACATCGTCCATCTTGGAACCTGTTTCCGTAAGAGCTGTTGCTATAATAGTCAGAGAACCTCCGTTTTCTATATTACGTGCAGCCCCGAAAAATCTTTTGGGTTTTTGCAGTGCATTCGCATCCACACCTCCGGATAAAACTTTACCGGATGCGGGTTGTACTGTGTTATATGCCCGGGCCAGACGAGTGATAGAATCTAATAATATAACTACATCATGACCGCACTCTACCATTCTTTTGGCTTTATTCAATACTATGTCCGCTATTTTAACATGACGTTCTGCAGGTTCGTCAAAGGTAGATGCGATTACTTCGGCATCCACACTCCGCTGCATATCGGTTACTTCTTCCGGACGTTCATCGATAAGAAGAATAATCATATAAACTTCCGGATGATTCCACGCAATAGAATTGGCAATATCTTTTAAAAGCATGGTTTTACCTGTTTTAGGTTGCGCCACGATCAATCCTCTTTGTCCTTTACCTATGGGAGAAAATAAATCTACTACTCGGGGCGAGATTTTATCTACTACCTTCGGGCTCATACTTCTTGTCAAATTAAATCTTTCATCAGGAAATAGAGGGGTGAGATGATCGAAAGGAACCCTGTCTCTTACTTCTTCAGGACGCAATCCATTGATCAGGTCAACTTTTACCAGAGGAAAGAATTTTTCACCTTCTTTCGGAGGACGAATGGGTCCTTCTACAACATCTCCGGTCCTTAAACCAAATAATTTTATTTGAGACTGGGATACATAAATATCATCAGCGGATGATAAATAATTATAGTCTGCAGATCGTAAAAAACCATATCCTTCCTGGATTATTTCCAGAACTCCCGTTCCCGTTAGTATTCCGTCGAAATCAAAAGTTTTGTCTTTTTGCGGTTGGGCGTTATTACTAGTGGGTTTATTTTTATTTTGATTGGGATTATTTGGCGTATTTGTATTGTTTGTGTTGTTTTTTGGATTCTGATTGTTTTGTTTCTGTGGTTCTTTTTTTGTCGGGAAAAGAATCTGATCCATAACACTGTTTACTTCCGGACTATGTCTGAATACCAACTTTCCGGAACTCACCGGTTCTACCACAGGAAGTACTTCTTCTTTTTTTTCTTCCGGCGCAGGAGCTTTAAGAGTGGGTTCGTTTTCAATAACTTCTTCCGGAGCAATTTTAGTTTCTACGGCTGCCGGTACAATATTTTGCGGATTAGAAGTTTTCTCGGTATTATTCTCAGAATTACTGGATGTATTTGGAGCGATTCTCTCTCTTTTCTTTTTTTGTGAAGTTGGTGACATTGTTTCTGGTTCTGTTTCTACTATTGCCGGATTTTCTTTTTGGACTGTTTCTTTTTCTAAAGATACTTCCTTCTTTTCCGGTTGTTTTTTTGATTTTGCTTCCGTTGATTTATTGCTTTGTTTTTTGGGCTGCACTTTATCTTCTTTTTTATCTTTACTTGGTGAGGTTTTAGCCGGTTTGTTTGGTTTGCTTTTCCGGTTCCTTTTTTTTTTCTTCGATTTCTTTT
>JAJBTS010000100.1 GCA_020860885.1 Bacteroidales bacterium | reverse complement strand
GTATTAAAATTCAGACAAAGTTAGAACTATTTTAATAATGAATTGTTAAAAATAATAGTTGAACGCAAATAATTGCTATTTTTGGCGCGTTGTCACCTTATTGAATGAAAGATTATGAGAAATAAACTGATCTTGTTATTCCTATTCCTGTTTTGTTTTCACGGATTACATACAGAGGCGCAAGTTACCGCAAATAAACACGATATTGAAGTGGGAGTAGGACTCTTCTCCATCAATGAAATTGTTAATATTTACACCGATATAATCGTCAGCGCTTTTCCCCTGAACGGAGAAATGGGCGATGGAAATTCCTACGGCTCTATTCATGCCGCTTATAAATACCGGGTGACAGACCGTCTGGGTGTCGGAGGACTTTTCGCCTTCGATTATTCCAAAGCCGATGCTTTATTGGATGGCCGGAAAATAGGGGATTTTCGCAGGAAGCATTATACCTTGGCTGCGGAAGTAGATTTCAAATATCTGAACTCAAAGCGATACGTAACGGTGTATGGCCTTGCAGGAGTAGGATGCACTTTATACGGATTGGATTACCAAGCATTCTCCGGTAATTCCGATTCGGACTATACTCCATATTTTACGTTTCAGATCACACCTATTACTATTAAGATAGGAGAGCGCTGGGGAGGTTTCGCCGAAGTAGGTTTCGGATACAGAGGCATCCTCAATGCCGGATTGTTTTATCGTTTCTGAGACAATGTATTGGCTCCTGTTGTCTTAAATAGCTTTAATTTATTTCAAAATATGTGGTTTAGTTAAATAGATGTAGCTTTAAAAAGGATATAGCTGCATCGGATATGGAATAACTACTTATTACGATTACGATGAATTCGGGCGTTTGAAGAGTGTTTACAAAAAAGAAAATAGAGTAAATGTTATAAGAGAAGAATACGATTATAATTATAAAAACAAATAGGTCTCAGTCATTCTTTCCGGTGTTGGGAAAGGATCTTTCTTACACCGGATCCACATCGTACTGAACCGTTACATATTTATACGACTGTTGTTCCAGTAATTCTTTCTGAGCCTCAAAAAGAATCTCCCGTATTACCGGGATAGACGCCGTTATCTCTACTTTCAGTAAGATCCGGCGGATGTAAAGGTTTTTGATTTTGCTAACTACCGGCTTGTCGGGACCAATTACGCGGTCGTGCAATTCATTTCTCAGCAGAGAGGCGAACCGGACGGCCGCTTCTGTAAGTAAACCTTCGTTTTTGTGTTTGAGGGTGATCTCTATAATACGGAAGAAGGGAGGATAACGAAACAAGCTTCTTTCTTCCATCTGCATCTCGTACATCCCTTCGTAATTGTGCTGAAGAACCATCTGTATCAGGGGATGATCGGGGTGGGAAGTCTGTAAGATCACTTCCCCCTGTTTTTTCCGTCTTCCCGCTCTTCCCGCTACCTGCGACATCAGTTGGTAAGCCCGTTCGTAGGCCCGGAAATCAGGAAGGTTCATCAACGAATCGGCATTCACGATTCCTACCAGGCTCACTTTATCGAAATCCAATCCCTTGGATATCATTTGTGTACCGACGAGTATCTTTGTCTCTCCCGACTCAAAACGGGAAAGGATCTCCTGCACCGAATGTTTCTTGTGTGTGGTGTCGCTGTCCATCCGTTCCACAGGAATATCCGGGAAAAGAGATTGTATTTCTTCTTCTACTTTTTCCGTACCATAGCCTCTGTAGCTCAGGTCCGCGCTGCCGCATTCCGGACATTCGGTGGGTATGCGGTAGGTTTTTCCGCAATAGTGGCAGGTCAGCTGGTTGTATTTCTTGTGGTAATTCAGGCTGATATCGCAGAAACGGCATTTGGGAGTCCAGTCGCAAATCTTACACCGGATGAGAGGTGCAAAGCCCCGGCGGTTCTGGAACAGCAGTATCTGTTCTCCGTTCTCCAACGTTTTCTGCATCTTTTCAATCAGGAGAGGAGAGAAGATCGATTTCATCCTTTTTTTCCTTCTCAGTTCTTTCACATCTACGGGAATAATGGACGGAAGTTTGGTATCTTCAAATCGCTTTTCCAGTTTCACGTAACCGTATTTCCCTCTCTGGGCATTGTAAAAAGATTCGATGGAAGGCGTAGCGCTTCCCAGTACTACTTTGGCTCCGTGCATTGTCGCCAGGACAATGGCTGCGTTTCTCGCATGATAACGCGGAGCCGGGTCTTGCTGCTTGTAACTGGTTTCATGTTCTTCATCCACAATGATCAGCCCTAAATCGCGGAAAGGCAGGAACACAGATGAGCGCACTCCCAGAATGATCTGATACCCCGAATCGTTCAATAAGTTGTTCCATATCTCCACTCTTTCGTTCTGGTTGATCCCTGAATGGTATACTCCGAGTTTATCCCCGAAGAATTTTTGCAGCCGTTCCGTAAGCTGGCGGGTCAGGGCGATCTCGGGCACCAGATAAAGAACCTGGCGGTTTAACTGAAGCGCTTCCTGTATGAGGTGGGTGTAAATCTCCGTTTTGCCTGAAGAAGTTACCCCGTGCAAAAGACACACATCTTTTATCCGGAAACTCTGTACGATTTCCCTGTAAGCCTGTTCCTGTAAGGTATTGAGAATGTTTAACGGCTGAACTTCGCTGTCGTAGATCTCCAGGCGGCTTACCGATTCCTCGTAGGTTTCCAGTATTCCCTTTTTTATCAATCCCTGCAAAGCCAGATCCGAAGAATGACTTTTAAGAAGTAGCTCCTTTTTGCTGATTCCTTCCGAAGCCGGTTTCTTCGTTTTTATGAGTTGTACGAAAGCCAGTAACAATTGTTCCTGTTTGGCTGCCCGTTTGGTTTTAATAAATGCTTCGGGTAGTTTCTCCGGGTTCCTGTATTCGGAACTATACCGGACAAATGTTTCCTTCTTCTCGTTATAAGCTGATTTCTCCAGCCTGAACCCAGCCGGAAGGACGGCTTTGTAAACTTCCCCCAGAGAACAGAGATAGTAATCGGAAATCCATTCCCAGAAGCGAAGCTGTGGCCTTCGTATCACCGGGTTGGTATTCTCTACCGCCACAATGGGTTTGATGCTTTGTATGTTTTCCGGCGGAATCAGGCGGATATGAGAAACCAGACCGGAATATTGTTTGTTTTTGCCAAAAGGAACGCATACCATACTTCCGCTTACAATTTGTGCCTCCATTTCGGGAGGCACAAAATATGTAAACGTATCGGCTATAAGTACCGGTAATACGACTTCAATATACATTAAAAGAAATAAGCTGCGGATATAGTCCAACCTCTTTGTTTACCTTTGAAAGCTTCTTTGCTGGCGCTTATAGGAGTGATTTCCTTGTAATCGTCTGTTAAACCTAATTTGTAATTAGCCCCTACCTGTAAACGGCTTAATAATTCGATTCCCAAACCAAAATTCAATCCCGCTCCGAAAGATTTCGATTCGTACTGGTTTTTCAGATTGTCGGATAAATTAAAGCTGGCATACGGCCCTGCAGTTAAATAAGCGCCCATAACAACCAGACTGAATTTGTATTTGAAATTAACGGGAATATCGATGGTGTGAGTCCTGTAGGTTTCATCGAGATCCTTAACCTTAAATCCTTGTTGGGAATACAACGCGGCAGCATCTAAACCGATCCCGAGGATAGGAACCGTAAATTCAATGATAGGACCTACCTGAAAACCCGTCATATTGCTTTTGTCGAAAACATCACTGTCGAAAGAAGCGCTGGCAATATTCACACCTGCTTTCAAACCGTATTTAAACTGAGCCTGAGCCGTAGCTGCCGATAGCAGTAGAACTCCGAGAATAAGTATAAAACTTTTTTTCATAATGAGAAAATTAAGAATGAATTAATCTTTTAAATAATATATAAT
>JAJBTS010000278.1 GCA_020860885.1 Bacteroidales bacterium | reverse complement strand
AAATAGTATATTTGCGTATAATTCCATAAAACACAAAACACAATGAAACGTCGTGATTTCCTTAAGACAGGTACTGCATTAGGCATTGCAGCCTTAACTTTTAATAAATTACCTGCAGCTATTCTTTCTAACAAAATGATGGTAGAAACAGCTCCCGATATGGTAGCAGTTATGGGCGGTGAACCAGCTCCTTTACTTCAAAGGGCATTAAAGGAATTGGGGGGCATTGAGAAATATGTAAGAAAAGGGCAGACGGTAGTAATTAAACCCAACATCGGATGGGATAAAAAACCTGAGTTTGCCGCAGACACCAATCCCGAACTTATAGGAGAATTGGTAAAACAGTGTTTTAAGGCCGGAGCAAAAAAAGTCACGGTATTCGACCATACCTGCGACAATTGGCAGAGATGCTATGAAAATTCAGGAATCGAAAAAGCAGCTAAAGACGCCGGAGCCGAAGTTCTTCCCGGAAACGATGAAATATATTATAAAGAAATTAAACTTCCTGAGGGTGTAAAATTAAAGTCTCCAAAAATTCACCAGGCTTTATTGGATGCAGATATATGGTTCAACGTACCAGTATTAAAGAATCATGGCGGAGCCAAGATGTCTATTGCAATGAAAAATTATATGGGGATCGTATGGGACAGAGGTTTTTTTCATTCCAATGATCTGCAACAATGCATTGCCGATATCTGTACCTGGGAAAAGAAACCCGTATTGAATATAATAGATGCTTATCGTTGTATGAAGAAGAATGGACCGCAAGGTCGTTCTGTTTCCGATACCTCTGTTTTAAAGACAATTATTGTATCTCCCAATATTGTTGCAGCAGATACAGCTGCCATCGGATTATTTAATCAGGTCGAGAAAATGGATATCAATGAAGTGAGGCACATTGCGTTGGGAGAAAAGCAGAATTTAGGTACACAGAAGATAAGTCAACTTAACGTTAAAAGAATCAGGCTATAAATTTTATTAATTCCCTTCCTTTCAAACAATGAGAGAAATCTATATTAAACTACCGGATTTCTTTCGTTTGAAATGATGGAACAATCCCATTCATTATCCGATGAAATACTTTCTATTAAAATCAGCGCGTGTTATACTTGCTCTTTTTATATTTATTCCTCTTTTATTTTTTTTCATTGACTTCACAGATGCACTTCCCAATTCTTTTCACGCATTTGCTCACCTCCAATTAATACCAGCAATTTTAGGAGGTTCTCTGGGAATATTCCTGATTTTAATCGTCCTAACTCTTTTATTCGGAAGAATATATTGTTCTGTGATTTGTCCGTTGGGGGTATTACAAGATATAATCAGTTGGTTTACAAAAAGAGGGAAAAAGAAAAAATGGAATAAAAAGAAACGGTGGTATCATTATCAAAAGCCGTATAATCTTTTACGGTATAGCCTGTTAGCGATTTGTATTATTTTTCTTGCATTTGGGGTTATAACTCCTCTCCTTTTTTTGGATCCTTACAGTAACTTTGGACGTATCGCTGTTAATATTTTCCGGCCAATAGTTATGGAAGGAAATAATCTTTTAAACTGGATCGCTCTTAAATTTGATAATTACAGTCTGTATCATGTCAGTATATATACCATAACGATTGCTTCTTTTTCAATTTCTTTGATAGTTTTTTTGGTGGTAGGAATCATGTCTTTTCTCAGAGGGCGATTGTTCTGCAATACCATTTGTCCTGTAGGATCATTTTTAGGTATACTATCCCGGTTTTCCTTATTCCGTATCGTTATTGACAAAAGCAAATGCATTCAATGCGGGCAATGTGAGAAATCCTGTAAAGCCGGATGTATCAGTACGGAAGGCAAGTATGTCGATTCCAGCCGATGCATAGATTGTTTCAATTGTCTGAACAGATGTAGTAAGTATAAAGCTATAGATTACAAATTTATATACGCGATAAAGGAAAAAACGATCCATGAGGAGTATCCGCATCATAAACAAATAGATACAGGTAAAAGAAACTTTTTGCTGACTTCTGCTGCTATTGCCGGAACGGTGCCCTTATTGAGTTCATGCAAAAAATGGGTCGTACCGACAGATCCGACAAAGTTAACCCCTATCACACCGCCGGGTTCTCTTAATCTGACTCGTTTTAAAGAAAAGTGTACGGCTTGCCATTTATGTGTAACTCATTGTCCGCAACAAATTCTTAAACCGGCAGGATTTGAATTTGGTATTAATTACGCTTTCAAACCTCATATGTTTTTCTATGAAAAAGGGTTTTGTAATTATAATTGTACCATTTGCTCCGAGGTTTGTCCCAATCATGCTATTATTTCTTTAACAGAGGAAGAAAAGAAAAAGACACAGGTGGGCATAGCCAAATTCCAGGAAGATTTATGCATTGTAATAACAGAACATACTTCTTGCGGAGCATGTTCCGAACATTGTCCTACTCAGGCGGTAAAGATGGAGCCTTATCGGAATGGATTAACCTTGCCTCTTGTATACGAAAAATTATGCATTGGTTGTGGTGGCTGTGAATCTATTTGCCCAGTGAAGCCCATTAAAGCGATCAATGTATTGGCTAATGAAGTTCATAAGAAAGTAGAATTACCCCAAGAAGAAGAATTAGAGGAAATAAATGTGGAAGAATTAGATTTCGGTTTTTGAATGGAGCGATCCATTTTTATAGATTTTATCAAACAAAGACTGCCACATTACTTTTACTGAATGTATTGAATAATTTTCTGTAAGTGTTTTGTATGCCATCTCACCAAATTTATGATTCATTTCTTCATTGTTCCAAAGTTTTTCTATTTTATTCTGTAAATCATTTATATCGCCGGGAGTAAATAGCAATCCCGTTTCATTATCCCGGATAATTTCTAAAAAGCCGGCATGAGCAGGGCCAATGGTAGGTTTACCATAAGCTGCGGCTTCCAAAATAGTTATAGGAAACCCTTCATAACACCGACTTGAGTTTAAAAGGAAACGGGAATGTTTATAGAATTCCTGCATCTTATCCTTGGATAAGTTTCCTAAGAAAATACAATTATCCGGAATAGGGATGTTTATCGGATCTTCTTCTCTTGGTTGTCCTGCAAATAAGTATTTTATGTAAGGAGTTTTAAAAGCTACTTTTAGTATTAAATCAATGCCCTTCTCTTTGCTTAACCGACCTGAGACAGCAACATAATCACCCGTTTCAAATTCAGGTTGGGCAATACTTTCTGTAAAGTTAGGAATGTGTATCATTTTAGCAGGATCAAAATCAGCTTCAACTAACTTTTGAATTTGGAATTTAGTAATACACGCAAAATAATCAACATTCTCTTTATATACTTTTGTAACACGCGCATACCAATTCCTCCCTGCATAACCGATACTTCTCACATAAGAATTCTCACAATTATATCGCATACAGGACCATTCATTCCTTTTTTCGAGG
The DNA here is from genome assembly GCA_020860885.1 of Bacteroidales bacterium. GTDB lineage: Bacteria > Bacteroidota > Bacteroidia > Bacteroidales > Azobacteroidaceae > Azobacteroides. The sequence goes on along the minus strand of JAJBTS010000278.1, from coordinate 432 downwards.
CATAACTCACAAGGTTGTGAATTCCTCATGAACAACCCGGTCGGACATATCAAACGAAAATTATGTACTGTCATCACGATGGGTATACCTGCTTGCCGGAGAGGATTTAATATGGCAGGAGAAATATAGGGGTAAAGGTTATGAACGATAACAACATCCGGTTTATTTATTTTTATTATATTTTTAATATCTTTTATTGAAGCCGGAGAATAAAAACCTTGGAAAAAACCCTTTATATCTCTGATGAGCGTACCTCTTACTCCTTCTGTTGTCTTACGATAAACCACAACGAAATGACCCATCTCTTTAAAAAGAGACACTTGTTTATCTATTACAGCTTCTTCCCCTGTATATATACCATAATTGTTATGAATAAGAAGTATTTTCATTTATATAATCTTTTGACCCAATTTTGTAGTGGAAACGGGAACA
>JAJBTS010000394.1 GCA_020860885.1 Bacteroidales bacterium | reverse complement strand
ATATAATATTCATGGTTGGGGGCTTGATTATTTTTCCATAAATGATAAAGGACATATCACTGTTACTCCAAAAAAGGATGGTGCTACGGTAGATTTAAAAGAATTAATGGACGAGTTAACACTCAGAGACGTTTCCAATCCTTTATTGTTACGTTTTTCGGATATTTTGGACAATCGTATAGAAAAGATATCCCATAGTTTCAAATTAGCTGCTGAAGAATACAATTATACAGCCAAAAATTTCATTATCTACCCTATCAAGGTAAACCAGATGCGCCCTGTCGTAGAAGAAATTATCAGCCACGGAAAGAAATTTAATATCGGTCTGGAAGCTGGATCGAAGCCTGAATTACATGCGGTATTAGCAATCAATACGAGTTCGGATTCTTTGATTATCTGTAACGGATACAAAGATGAAAATTACATTCAACTGGCTCTTTTAGCCCAGAAAATGGGAAAGAGGATCTTTATTGTTATTGAAAAGTTGAATGAACTTAAATTAGTTACTGAGCTGGCAAAAAAGCTAAAGATAAGACCTAATCTGGGAATTCGCATCAAACTGGCCAGTTCCGGTAGCGGTAAATGGGAAGAATCCGGAGGAGACGTTAGCAAATTCGGATTATCATCCAGTGAATTGCTGGACGCTTTGGAATTTCTGGAAAAAAATAATATGAACGACTGCCTGAAACTTATTCATTTTCATATAGGCAGTCAGATTACAAAAATACGAAGGATAAAAAATGCCCTTCGTGAAGCTTCTCAATTTTATGTTCAGTTACGGAATCTCGGATATTCTATCGATTTTGTTGATATTGGCGGAGGTCTTGGAGTGGATTACGATGGCACACGTTCATCCGGGAGAGAAAGCAGTATGAACTATTCTATTCAGGAATATGTAAATGACTCTATATCTACCCTGGTAGATGCCTGCGTAAAAAATGATCTTCCACAACCCAATATCATTACTGAATCAGGTAGATCTCTAACAGCTCACCATTCTGTGTTTATCTTTCAGGTACTTGGAACAGCAACTCTACCGGAATGGGACGAAAATGAAGATTTACCGGAAGAGGCTCACGAACTGGTCATAGAGATGTATAAGTTATGGGATGAGATGAACCAGCCCCGACTTATAGAAACCTGGCACGATGCCCAACAGATAAGGGAAGAATCATTAGACTTATTCAGTCTGGGAATGCTGGATCTTAAAACAAGAGCACAAGTTGAAAAATTATATTGGTCCATTGCGCGGGAAGTATATCAAATGGCGATGAACATGAAACATGCGCCTGAGGAATTACGTAAGATTTCTAAAATGTTACCGGATAAATATTTCTGCAACTTTTCTCTTTTCCAATCCCTTCCGGACTCCTGGGCTATTGATCAGGTATTTCCGATTGTTCCCATTTCCCGGTTGGATGAAAAACCAAATAGCACGGCAACACTTCAGGATATAACCTGCGACTCTGACGGGAAGATAGATAATTTCATTAATATGAGAAATTATACTTATCATCTCCCTGTACATACCCTTAATAAGAAAGAGCCTTATTATATCGGAGTATTTTTAGTGGGAGCTTATCAGGAAATATTAGGTGACCTGCACAATCTTTTCGGCGATACGAATGCAGTGCATATTTCCGTAAACAAAGATAGTTATCAGATAGAACAAGTCATCGACGGAGAAACTGTTGCTGATGTTTTGGAATATGTACAATATAGCCCTAAAAAACTGGCACGTACTGTTGAATCGTGGGTAATGTCATCTGTCAAAGAAGGTAAAATTTCTGTAGAAGAAGGACGCGAATTCTTATCCAATTATCGTTCAGGCCTTTACGGATATACGTACCTAGAATAACTCAATACAGGAAAAGAGGAATGTTTCCATTTCTCTTTTCCTGACTTTCCATTACAGCTTACTTATTATGAAAATTATTTCTTTTAACTTAAACGGTATACGCTCTGCAATCAACAAAGGACTTTTCGAATGGCTGGAAAAAGAAAGTCCTGATATTTTTTGCGTACAGGAAACAAAAGCCCAGCCGGAACAAATTGACCTGATGACTTTCCAGAGTTTAGGATATGAATACAACCTTATTCACTCTGCTCAGAAAAAAGGATACAGTGGCGTAGCCATTTTCAGCAAAATTAAACCTGATTTTTACACAGTCGGTATTGGCCATCCTCTCTTTGATACGGAAGGCAGAGTAATAAGAGCCGATTTTGGAGATCTCACAGTCATCTGTGCTTATATTCCTTCAGGAACGACAGGAGATGTCAGACAAAATATCAAAATGGAATTTCTGAAAGCTTTTACTTTATACATACTTGAATTAAGAAAAGAAAGGCCTCATCTTATCATCTGTGGAGATTACAATATCTGCCACAAGGAAATTGACATCAATCATCCCGAACGGCATCAGAAAACATCAGGATTTTTACCTGAAGAAAGAGAATGGTTTGATCTTTTGATCGGACACGGCTTCATAGATACTTTCCGTCAGTTCAATCAGGAAGGAGAACAATACAGTTGGTGGAGTTACCGAAGTAACGCACGATCAAAAAATTTAGGATGGAGAATTGACTATCACATAGTTACGGACAATTTAAAAGAACGGTTGATTTGTGCGGAAATCCATCAGCATATACAATTTTCAGACCATTCACCTGTAATATTGGAAATCAATTAAGTAAGGAATTAGAACTTAAAAAAGAAATAGGTATCCTCCGGTTTTCAGATTCTTAAACTTTATTACATTACATCTTGTGGATTATAAGTCAGGAAAACGGTTCAAGTATTTTTTCATTATTTCGGCAGTAATTATCGCAATTGTATCTGTCTGGGTTACCAATGCCCTTGTCAATGAATTAAAAGAGGAAGAACGAAAAAAAATGGAATTATGGGCAGAATCTGTAGCTCTGATATCCAAGCAAGCAGTAAACGAAGATGCCGACATGAATGTATTCAATAACTATGACAACCTGATTGTGAAAGGAATCATAGAAGCAAATACGACTATTCCGGTAATTCTTACCGACGACACCGGAGCTTTAATTACTGCATTGAATATTGACTCTATAAAAATGATGGATCCAATCTTCATTGACAAGAAAATAAAAAGTTTTGAGAAGAAAAGGAAACCGCTTATTATAGAGATTGACGAAAACTTTGTCAACTACGTATACTACGACGATTCTTCCGTACTAAAACAACTGCAATGGTTTCCTTTCATCCAGCTGGCTGTAGTTTTCATTTTTATCGTTATATCATTTTTAGCTCTCAACAGCACTAAAAAAGCAGAACAAAATAAAGTATGGGTAGGTTTATCAAAAGAAACCGCCCATCAGTTAGGAACTCCTATTTCCTCCTTGATGGCTTGGGTCGAATATCTCAAAACAAAAAATACAGATATTCAGTTATTGAACGAAATGGATAAAGATGTCCAACGACTGAAGATCATCGCCGAGCGATTTTCCAAGATAGGTTCAAATCCGGATCCTGAACCCATGGACATCCAGGAAGCTATCACAAATGCCGTTGGATATATGGAAAAACGTATATCTTCAAAAGTTTCCATTACAATTCATCCTCCGGCAGAGCCAATTTCAGTACTTCTAAACGAATCTCTGTTTGGGTGGACAATTGAAAATCTTATTAAAAATGCTGTAGATGCAATGGACGGACAAGGGCATATTGATATTATGGCTTATACAAGAGGGAAAAAAGTGATTGTAGATGTTTCGGATACAGGCAAAGGAATACCCAAGTCTAAATTCGATACGGTTTTTCAACCGGGTTTTACCACTAAAAAAAGAGGATGGGGATTAGGGTTATCTTTAGTAAAGAGAATTATTG
>JAJBTS010000125.1 GCA_020860885.1 Bacteroidales bacterium | reverse complement strand
ACAAATCAATGAATGCAAAAATCGACTTCGACCATTTAGGATTAAACTTTTTCAAAAGCTTTCCAAATGCTACAGTCAGCCTGGAAAACTTCTACATCGCCGGGATTAATGAGTTTGAAGGAGATACACTGGTATTCGCCAAGAACCTGTCTGCCACTGTGAACCTGAAAAGTTTATTCGGAGATACCGGTTACGAAATAACCAAGATAAGTGCCGATCAGACCAAAATACATGCTATTGTCCTGGAAGACGGTAAAGCAAACTGGGACATCATGAAAAGTGAAGAAGAGGAAGTGCAACAACAAGAAACGGAAGAAGCCGGTGATTTTAACCTGCAACTGAAAAAGGTTACCTTCAATCATACGGATATTCTTTACGAAGACCGCGCCGGTAAGATGAGTGCAAACCTGAAAGGATTGAATGTAGATCTCTCCGGAGATATGACTGCCGATGAAACCACTATAAAAACAAATTTTACTATCGACGAACTGTCTTTTATTATGGATAAAATCCCTTATTTATCCAAAGCGAAAACTCAGGCAAAGATCGATCTGATTGCCAACCTGAAAGATATGAAGTTTACCTTCGCAGATAATACTCTACAGATCAACGAGATTAAAGCAAATATGGATGGCTGGATAACTATGCACGAAGACGAGAGCATCGAGATGGATCTTAAACTGAACGCTCCATCAACACAGTTCAAAGATGTATTATCTATGATCCCGGCTATTTATGCAAAAGATTTCAAGGATTTGAAAACATCCGGACAAGCGACTCTGGATGCATCGGTTAGAGGAATCATGAAAGGAGAGAACTTACCTGCTTTCGATGCCAAACTGAATGTTTCAAACGCTATGTTCCAGTACCCGGGTATGCCGAAATCCGTTACAAATATCCATGCGAACCTTCGAACCCACAGCAAGGGTGGATCTATGGATAATACCATTGTCGATATCTCTAAATTCCATTTTGAAATGGGAGGAAATCCTTTTGACCTGACTTTGCACGTGAGCAACCCGATGAGCGATATGAATATCAACCTGTCGGCAGTCGGTAAACTGAACCTGGGAATGGTTAAAGAAATCTACCCTCTCGAAGATATGGAACTGAGTGGAAATCTCGATGCCAATATGAAACTTATTACCCGGATGTCCTACATCGAAAAAGAACAATACGACAGAGTGGAAGCTTCCGGAAGCCTTAATATCCAAGAGATGCTGATAAAATCAGAAGACAAAGACGATATTCAGATACAAAATGCTCATCTGGCTTTTTCTCCCCGGTATGTCGACCTAAGCGATTTTGCAGCGCAGATCGGGAAAAACGATATTGCAGCCAAAGGGAAACTGGAGAATTTTATTCCTTTTTTCATGAAAGACGAAACACTGAAAGGAAACTTAACCGTAAGTTCCGATTATCTTAACCTCAATGATTTTATGACGGAAGAAGAATCGACTACCGCTACGACTACCGATTCTGTTTCTATTGGAGTAATTGAAATCCCTAAAAACATAAATTTCAACCTGAATGGTAATTTTAACCATGTTATTTTCGATAACCTGGATATGAAAAATGTGGTTGGCCAGATCATCATCCAAAACGGAAAAGTAGATCTGAAGAATGTATCGGTGAATGCTCTCGGCGGACAGTTGAACGTTAACGGTTATTACGATACAGGAAAAGATCCGAAGCAACCCGATGTTTCCATGGATCTGGATATAAAGAATGCTTCTTTCGCAGAGACATTCTCTACGTTTGTAACCATCCAGAAACTGGCTCCTATCTTCGAAAATATGCTTGGAAATTATTCTACCAGCTTCAAAATGAATTCTGCCTTAGGAAGCGATTTCATGCCTATCCTTTCTTCACTTACTGCCAATGGGCTACTGCAATCGAGCAACGTGGAGATAACCAATGTTCCGGTTTTGGACGGATTGGCCTCAGCATTAAAAAATGAATCGCTGAAAGACCTGAAAGTTAAAGACCTTAAATTACCTTTCACCATCGATAACGGACGGGTGGCTACCAAGCCTTTCGATATCAATTTCGGCAGCGGTATTATGAACCTTTCCGGAACTACCGGACTGGATCAAACCATCGACTACCTGGCTAAAATCGATCTGGGAGATAAGCTGGCAAACAACTATCTGAAAAGTGTTACCGTACAAATAGCCGGGACATTTACCCAGCCTAAATTCTCTATCGACACGAAAGATGCAGCCGGCCAGTTGCTGGATAACCTTGCGAGCTCTCTTCTGGGTGAAGATAGAACAGTGGGTTCTGTGAAAGAAGATCTGACCGGAAAAGCAGGTGAACAGATCGAAAAGCAAATCGAAAGCATCCGTTCGAAAGCAAAAGAAACCGGAGATAAATTAGTCAATGAAGCCGATAAACAAGGGCAGAAACTCATTGAAGAAGCTAATAAAACATCCAACGCTATTGCTAAGATAGCCGCTGTAAAAGCAGCGGAAGCCGGAGCTAAAAAAATGAAAGAAGAGGCTGAGAAAAAAGCAAAAGAATTGAATGAAGAAGCAGAAAAACAGATCCAATCTTTGAAAAAAGAGTAACGATCTGTAGCTATCCCTTATTCAACCAGTAAACGATTCGATCCAACTCCATTACCGGCCTCCTAAATCCGGTAGTGGAGTTTTCTTTTTAAAGCTCGATCTTTCAACTCTTCGCTAACCCCTGCTAATACTCTTCGCAACAAGGTGTTAATGCTCTTTGCGAGGAGGTATTGATACTCTTGGCAAATAGCTGCTAATTGTAAAAGGTTTAGATGTCTTGAAAGAGCTTTCAGCCCCTAAATCCACTAAAAGGAAATTTAAGACCAATTTAAGACCACTGAGGGTGTTGCGGGCAAACGATAAAAGTTTGACGTGGGAACAACCTTATTACGCTAACTTTTCAAATTCTACCCATTTTTCTCTAATCCGACAAAAAATGCGAATCCTATCAAAAAACAGTAGTTTAATGCTTACTCCACAACCGTATACCGGATCTTCGGTATATTTTCCCGGGTTTGTTCCCTGGGCAGCCAGACCTTGTGTGCCTTCCGGTGGAGCATTTTATTGAAAATATCTTTCCAGTTGATATCGTTAGGATTGTTTCTTTTCAATTGTATCCAGTACGGTTCCGTCCGCCAGTGCTCCACATACGCTTTTTCTAATGATAAAGGAATGTTTACCGTTGGATGAAACTTTTCCCGTTCGTCTATGTAGTCCCTGTCTCTGCGTAAATTCCGGTAAGCTTCTTCTACTAAAGAAATATAAATTTTAAAATCATTCTTCCATTCACCCTCTTTCGGAAGCGTCCGACTTTTAGGAGGAACTTCCGCTAAGGGGGTTGGGGGGATATCCTTTTCCTTTTCCTTTTCCTCTTCCCTTTCCTTTTCCTGCGGCGTAACTTCCGCGGTAGCCCGCAACGGGTTTAAAAATTCTTCAACAACTGTAGGCGGGACGATATATCTGTTGTACCATTTATCGATAACCTGATGTTTTTTGAACGTACGGATCAGGTAATATTTCTCGTTGTTGTAAAAAACAGGAACCAATATATTTGCTTTCTCCAGTTCGGAAAGCCAGCCGGATACCTCAGAGACAGGAATATCATCGTAAGGAAATATTTTAGATTTCAGCAGGATGGGATTGTCTTTGAATACCCCCTGGTCGTCTGCATAATTCCATAAACCGATAAAGAAAAGCCTTGCGGCGAAAGAAAGGTTTGCTACTTTTTCGTCTTCCCAGAATTCGGGTTTGATTGTACGGATGCGTGCCATAGTTTTATTTTGATTAAAAATTAGTAAATTTTCGCACGTCCCATTTTTTCAAATGCGACCACGATTTAAAATTTTCGC
>JAJBTS010000336.1 GCA_020860885.1 Bacteroidales bacterium | reverse complement strand
GTCTTATTTAAAGCGATTGATAAAATAAAAATACATGAGGATAGAATTTATATTTTAGACCGGAAGTTGAAAAAGCTGGTTGTCTTTGATAGAACCGGAAATGGGATAGGGCAGGTCGGCCAGCCGGGGCAGGGACCGGAGGAATATCTGCACATTGCCGATTTTGATGTAGCTCCTTCGGGCCATATTTATTTTATTGATGGGGTTTCCGATAAACTCTTTTTATTTGACCCGCACCTGGATTTTGTTTCTGTAAGGAATATGCCGTTCGGAGCAGACCTTATAAAATGTATTTCAGATGAAAAATTGATGTTTGGATTGTGTTCGTGGAATAAAGGTAAAAACGCTTCCGATAAGATTGTTGTAACGGATCCGGATATGAACGTTCTGGAAGCTTATCTTACATACGATGAATTTGTTGATGAAGCCTACTGGATTTCTTTTTATGAATTTGCCGGAACGGATGAACGTATTTATTATAATAAACCTGTAGATAATCTTGTTCATGAATTTTCGAAAGAAGGAAAGTATATTAAAAGCTATAATTTCGACTTCGGGAAAAAGAATGTCGTAGATAAGTATAAGAAAGACATTGAAGGAAATCTGGATAAGTTTGAAAATTTCTGTTGCCTTAAAAATTTCGTAGTAATGAAGGATGAATATATTATGGGAACAGTATGGGATGAAACAAAAACTAAAAATTTCCTGATCGACAAAAACAAACATTGTATCTATCTAAGTGATGAACTTCCGGATAGCGACATTAGTAATCTGGCAGGGATTTATAAGAATACTATTATTTCTTTTATTTATCCGGGTAAATATGACGATATTGAAAGTCTGGATGTTCCATCGGATATAAAAGAGCATTTGGAGAACGAGAATTTCGTCCTCTATTTAACAGAATTAAATTAAAGGATAATCATTAGAAAAATGACTTATGATATCAACTAAATTGTAAATGTGAATGGCTAGATCGTATGTGATTTATATATTATTATTGAGTTCGGTTATTTGTTCTTGTCAGAGATACTCTCCTGAAATAGAACATTCTCTTCGTTTTGCCGGAAATAACCGTGCCGAACTGGAAAGCGTATTAGAACATTACGCTCAGGATAGTCTCAAATACCGGGCAGCCTGTTTTCTGATAGAGAATATGCCTTACTATTATTTTTATAAAAACGACAAGATCGATCTATATCGGAAAGAAGTTTACAAACTGGCCGAGGAGAATAATGGTTCCGGTATGGAAGCAATGAAGATCCTGACGAAAAAATACGGGCCCTTAAATCCGGACGAATATGAGAAAGTTTACGACGCTCATGTAATTACAGCCGATTATCTGATCGATAATATAGAATGGGCATTTAAAGTATGGGAAGAAAAGCCCTGGAATAAAGATCTTTCTTTTGATGATTTTTGCGAAACGATTCTCCCGTACCGCATCAATACCGAACCTTTGGAATATTGGAGAGAGTATTATTATACCACTTACCAGCCTCTTTTAGATTCTTTATTACCCCAGCAGAATGATCCGAAAGAGGCTATAGATGTATTGTGGGAACCCATTCATGAAAGGAAACAATGGCTTTATACCTGGAAGAAACCTCATGGTTATCCTTTTCCGGGAGCCGTAACCCTGGATACGCTTCATCGCATAGGGGATTGCTATGAATACAATAATTTTGGTATATACCTGATGCGGGCGTTAGGCATTCCGGGTGGAACGGATGCCTATTTGCAGCATCCGTACGGTGGCAGCCATCATATATGGAATTATGTTCCGGATGCGGAAGGGAATTTGTGGGATTTTTCAATAAATGGTTATCCTCCGAAACCGGGTCCTAACCGGGAAAAACCTCTTATGGGAAGCGTGTTCCGGACTTGTTTCGCCGTGCAGGAAACCAGTCTTCCTTATATAACCCAAGGGCGGAAAGATTTACCTCCTTTGTTGAATACGCTTTTCAAGAAAGATGTTTCAAATCTTTATTTACATGACGCTTCTATTACCATACCTGTGGATGAAAAAGAGTTGAAAGATACTTTGTTGTACCTGTGTGTTTTTAACCGCAGCGAATGGACTCCGATCCGCTGGTCTGTCTGGAAAGACGGCAAATTTGTTTTCCCTACCGTAGAGAAGAATATGCTCTATGCGTCTGCTTACTACAAAGACGGTGAACTTCTTCCTTTAGGGGTGGGAAGTGTAAATAGTGATGGGGAATACATTGCTTATACGGCTGATACACAGAATTTGCAGACGATATCTGTCGAACGGAAATATCCTTATAAAGCCACCTGGTTCAGATACCGGAAACGGATTATAGGCGGAAAATTTCAGGCAGCCAATAATCCTGAATTCAGAAACGCTGTTACTTTTCATACCATCGATAAGGAAACGGATATGCGCTGGTACGATGTGAAATTTCCGGCCTCTGTCCCGTATCGTTATGTACGTTATCTTTCTGGTCCCGACAGAGGTCATTGCAATATGGCTGAATTGGAGTTCTACGATTCGGAAGGTAAAAAGTTAAGGGGTAAGGTAATCGGTACGGACGGTTCTTACCAGAATAAAGAGGACAATCGCAAAGAGGCTGTCTTCGATCGAAATCCGCTGACTTATTACGATGCTTTGGAAGAGAAGGGGAGCTGGGCCGGACTGGATCTGGGAGAACCGAAATACATAGCAGAGGTAAGGTACCTCTTCCGTAATGACGATAATAACATCCGTTTGGGAGACCTGTACGAATTGTTTTATTTCGGGTCTACAGGATGGGTTTCGCTGGGAACGCAAGTGGCGGAGAGTAGTATCTTGAAATTCGAAGGTGCCCCGACAAAGGCGTTGTTCTGGTTGAAAAACCATACCCGGGGGAAAGAAGAATTGCCTTTTTTCTACGAAGATGGGGAACAGGTGTTCTGGGAAATATGATTGCTGAAAGATGAATGGAGTAATGAGAAAAGTATATAAAAATGTTATCTATGTTTTTAAGCTGATTGTGATTGCAGTCTTGCTGGCGGTATGCCTGCGTACTTTTTTCTTTGCTTCCTATAAAATACCGAGTTATTCTATGCTTCCGGCCATAACCGGAGGAGATTACATCCTGGTTAATAAATGGATACCGGGCCCGCGGCTTTTCAAGAAATTACATTTTGCCGATGGAGAGAAAGTGGAAACAAAACGTTTGCCAGGATTAAGAAGCATCCGGCGGAACGATGTATTGGTTTTTAATTTCCCTTACAAAGAAACCCGGGATCGTATGGTATTCGACCGGAATATGTATTACGTAAAACGTTGTGTGGCTATCCCCGGAGATACTTTTTACATAGAAAAAGGGGTTTATAAAGTGAAAAACAATCCGGATACTTTGGGCTCTTACCGGAATCAGGCAGACAACTGGATTCGTTTCAATAAAGAAAGCAGCGATCCGGCGGATGAGAGTTTTCCTTTCGATCCTGCATACCCTTGGAATATCCTGGATTTCGGCCCTTTGTATATTCCCGGAAAAGGAGACCGATTAAGCCTGGATAATACGAATATAAAGTTGTATGAAAAACTGATTGCTTATGAAACGTTCAAAGATATTTCCGTCAGGGACGGGAATGTTTATATCGGAGATGAGAGAGTTTCTTCGTATACGTTTGAAAACAACTATTATTTTATGACAGGAGATTATGTCTTCGATTCGCAGGATTCACGGTATTGGGGTTTACTTCCCGAAGATCATATCGTTGGAAAAGCGGGTTTGATCTGGCAATCCAGAGAACCGGGAACGGATAAATTCCGTTGGGATAGGTTTCTAAAAAGAATAACATGAAATAAAAAAGAGAAAAGGGCGGAAGCAAGTTCTGTATGCAAAAGAAAACTGATCCTCCGCCCGGACTC
>JAJBTS010000308.1 GCA_020860885.1 Bacteroidales bacterium | reverse complement strand
ATTATTAAGTGCTGTTAATACAGGCGATTTTATTCTCTCTTGTTTAGAACAGGGGAAGAACTAAAAATTTGTTTAGGCATGGTTTGTGATTGTTGCATCTAGGGATATTTCTAATAAGAGCAATTGACTTCTTTGTATATGGATTTGCTTTTATTGATTCCAATTAATATCTTTGTAATAATTTGTTAAATATGAAAAACAATTATTAATTATACTATTATTCATTTTATTAATTTAATTATGCTTATGAAGAAATTTTTCTTATTAGCGCTGAGTGTTATCCTTGCATGTGGATATGTCCAGGCTCAGTTACCGGAAGTCAGCACTGCAGACGCACCTATTTGGTATTTCATTCAGGTAAAAGGAGGTGATACAGATCGCGCAAACAGGGTATTCACAGCAGAAACGGATGCCAATGGAAAAGACAGAGTCAATGGAAGATTTATTACTACGGCTTCCAGGGATAATCAATTATGGCGTTTTGAAAGAAACGGAGATAATTACGTTATTTTTAACAAAGGCTACGGCAAAAAAGTTAGTCTGGAAGAAAAAGTTCCTACCGGAGGAAATAGTGAACTATTGGATGCAGTAACGCTTTCCGATACTCCTGCTACCGACTGGATCTTTACTCTTAATAATACCAGACCGGGATATGCCAATATTCAGGCAGTAACCTATGCCAACGATAGTAAATATTTCCATTTAACAAGTAATTACAATCAAAGGAATTATCCTGTCATGGGATATACAGCAATCAATGATGATAACTCTGTATTTCGTTTCGTAAGACAGCGAATGCTTACTGTTTCTTCAAGGAGCTTAGACTTTGGCAATGAATATACTAACTATACCAATTTGCTCTCTACCGCACAAACTATTACAGTAGTAAAAGATCCAAGTATTAGTGAAGAGATTAATTATACCACTGTAGACGGATTTATAATTGACGGACAAGAATTAACCACTAAAGGTTTACTGAAAATTACTTTCGCACCTACAGAAACTAAAACCTACAATGGAACCATCACTATAACTGCGGGCTCCTATATTCAAACAGTTGATGTGATAGGTATTGGCAACGCTCATCCTGTTATTCCGGGATCTCCTGAAATAAGTGATAACACAAAAGAAGTTTGGTATTATATCAAGGCTAAAAGATCTGAAGAAGGAAAAGTTTTAAGAGACACAAACGATGAAACTTATCAATTAAGATTCCAACAACCCATCGAAGAAGACGGATCTCAATTATGGAAAGCAACAGGAGATTTAAGAGGATATACGTTTACCAGTACGCTGGGAAATAGTTGGTATGCAGAAACTCCAAATACCAGTACAAAAATCTACGCAAAAAAGAATGTTTCTACTCAATTTACAATACAGGCATTCGATGCTGATAACAATTATATTCAGTCCAAAATACAAGGAACAGCTAATAATTATGTAAATGTTTCAAATAATAGCGATCGCCTCTTAGGAACCTGGAACACCTCCTCCGGCTTTAATGACGGAGGTGCTCCAATAGCCTTTGTATTAGCTCCTGAAAATATATTTCCAGATGAAAGCGATTTAGCATTCGGTGTTGTTGAATTAGGAGAATCTGTTCAAAAAACACTTCAGGTTAAAGGTATAAACCTTACAGATGATATGAATCTCAGCTTTACAGGTATTGGAGCTGCTGCTTATTCATTTGCAACAGGATCGAATTGGGACCCTAAAATGGGAGGCCAGATTACTATTACTTTTGCTCCCGAAGTCGCAGGAGATTTATCGGCTACATTAAATATAGCTTCCGGAGAAGTCACTAAAACAGTCGCTCTCTCAGGAACAGGAAGTGAAGAAAGTTATTTAGTTACATTAAATTCATCCGGAGTTATTATTACTTCTCCTGAGTTAGACGATAACAATCAATATTCATCGACAGAAGTATCTACAATAACATTTACATTAAATGAAGGTTATCAGAATCCTCAAATAGCTTCTATTGCAGGAGCTACAGCGGGAGAGATAACTGAAAATGAAAATGTTTATTCTGTTACTCTATCGGATATACAAGACGGAGCAATTGTATCTATTGAAGCTACAATTATTCCATTAAATGTTACTTTAACAAAGAACGAATCCGTAAACTGGAGTGGCACTCCTGAGCCTACAGTTAATTATTTCGACACTTATAGTGTTAGTTTCACAATAGCAGAAGGATATCATACTCCATTAGTATATGTAAACGGAAAATATTTTGTACCTACGAAAAATGAAGAAGTATATTCCATTCAAGTTACAGATGTAAGAGAAGTATTGGATATATATGTAAGCGCATTTACCTACAACATGCTTCCGGTAGCGGGAGATACGTGGGTAAGAGGTGGAGTAGATATTAATAACAATTATGCTTCAGACTCGAAACTTTATATTCAGTATTCTACCTGGAATGCTCCCTCTTTTATGAGAAGAAGTTATCTGGAATTTGACGCAACAGAAATGAGCGCTGAGGGTTACGAAAAAATATATTTAAGAATATCTCCCGAAAGCTTTGAAAAGGGCGGAAATATTGCCCTTCAAGTTCGTTCCGCAGATCCATCGACAGACAACAACGCAATTACTGCAATGACCTGGAGTCTGAATACTGAAGGAGATGGAAAAACGCAAAGAGGAGAATCTATCAGTGAAGTTCTTTCTCTTACTCCTGCAGATTATACCGGAGCCAATGCGGGTAAATCTTTACTTATTGACGTAACTGACTTCGTTAAATCAAAACTCGGAAGTATCTTCCGCTTGCAGTTAACAGGAAACGAAGTATCGGGTACGGATGGTTTTGTTACATTATATTCCCGTGAAGGTATCGGAGCACAAAAAGACATCAATCTGGTTCCTGCATTAGTATTTGAGAAATCTTCCACAAAATGGGAAGGTAATACGGATAATTCATGGAGTAACCCTGCGAACTGGGAAGGATACATGCTACCTGCAGAAATTTCCGGAGTTATTATATCAGGAACAGCAACGAACTATCCAGCAATACCGGATGCAACAACAGTGGCAAGCCTTACTTTCGAAGAAGGTGCACAAGCAGATCTTGCAGGTTCAGTAACCGTTACAAACAAAATCAATGTTGAAAAGATGGTTAACCCTGGGGTTTGGTACTCTGTGGGATTCCCATTTGCTCTTGAAGGTGCATATCATTACAGCGATGTAGATGGATTCGATGAATTCCCATTCCTACGACCCTATGATGGAACTCCTCAAAGCGACTACTGGTTGAGAAAATACAACGGAACCGATTTCCTTGATATTATCTCTTACACTACCGGCGAAGGACAAATTGTACAATATCCTTCTTATTTCAATGATAAGAAAATAACCTACGTTTCTAATGCAAACCCGACGGTTACAAATACTGAAATTACTCCGGAAGAAAATGTTTACAAATTAGTTGCAAATCCTACGTTGAAAGAAATGGAAGTAACTTCTGAAAACGGCATTTATTATTACAAATACGACGGAAGCAAATTCAATCTGATACCGGAGAATCAATTAGGTACTATCCAACCTTTCGAAGCATTTATGGTAGTGAAAAACCCGACAATATTGAGATCTTCTATCAGCAACGAAGAGGGTTATACAGATATCAATCCGATCTCCAGGGGAGAATCTATGGACGAAATAGTTGAAACACGCTATTACAACTTACAGGGAATTCAAGTAAGAAAGCCTTCGGATAGCAAATCGACTGATAACTCTGTATATATCCAGAAAGAAATCTATAAATCCGGAAAAGAGATTACTTCCAAAATTATTAATACTCAAAAGAAATAAATAATATGAAAGCAAAGAAAATATATATGATTTTGAGGTGTGCATTGTTGACTTGCCCGGTATTTGTT
>JAJBTS010000366.1 GCA_020860885.1 Bacteroidales bacterium | reverse complement strand
TCTCAGGATTATTCAATATGGTTTCCTGTAATTTACCAGAGGAATTTAACAAAAGACTCTTTGAAAAAAGCTCGAGATTATATGCGAATGCTGTTAGAGACGGATCCAATATTTTCGCCCGTACGGCATATTCCTGCCAATGCTTTATCATATGTAGTCGGGCAAACCAGTAATATTCCCTTTCCTCTTCGGATAAAAATGCGAAATCCTGTGCTGTAAGAGTTTTCATTATTTCAAAGCATTTCATGTAACGAGATTGCGCTTCTTCCGGCTTATTCAGCAATTCAGAATTGAGAGCCGCATTCCATAAAAATGTAATATATTTCCAACTATTTTGCCCTATATTCTTTTCATAATTGTTTAGTATAGTTTGATAAAGTTTTTCTGACTTTTCAAATTCATCATTAGCTTTATAAAATGTCGCAAGACTATTCAGGGCAGAAAGATATTGAGGCTGTCCTTCACCATAAATAGAACGCATTTTTTCTATTGTATACAATAAAATAGGTTCTATTGCCGAAATATTTTGGGTTGTATCTTCATATATAGTGGAAGAAATATTATTTAATATAGTAAGATATACGGGATTGCTCTCTTCTGAATTTTCTTCTAATATCTTTGCTGCATTTTTAAAAGTATTTAGCGCCACATCAAATTTCTTTTGCTCTAAATAAGCCATTCCGAGAGTATTTGATAAGGTTGCATGAGTTAAACTTGAAACATCCAGTGATTTTCCGGCTACTTTCAAACCTTCCAACGCTGTTTTCTCTGCTTTCTTGAAATTACCTATATTTATCTGGAAAATAGCCAGATGATTAAGAGCCGTAGCAACTACAGGATTTGTTTCTCCATATAATTTTTTTCTTAACATTATTGATTTTTCATACATCGGTTCGGCTTGTTCAAACATATTTAATTCCTGATACAGGTAAGCTAACGCATTCAACGTTGTAAAATATTGACTATGTTCTTCTCCGAAAGACTCATAAGTTAATTGTAAGGCCTCTTTAAGCAAAGGTTCCGCTTTTGCAAACTCACCCTGCATTGTATATAAGCTTCCTAAATTTGAAAGGGAAGTTACATAGTCGGGATGACGTTCTCCAAGATAGTTCTTTGCAAGAGGAAGAGTCTGGATCATGAGATTTTGTGCTTCACCATATTCACCAATATAGATATTCAGAGATGCAAGACATACTGACGCAAAAGCCTGATTTCTTTTATTTTCTAATTGAATACTGTTCTCAATAGCTTGTAAATAGCAATCTTTTGCTTTAATAAAATTTTGTTTATAAAAATATAGATTTCCCAGATTAACCAGAGAGTTGAAATATTCATCGGATTTACTTCCTGCAATGTTTAATCTTATTTTTGCAGCTTTTTCCATATCGGCTTCAGCTTCCTCAAACCTGGCGGCTGTAATTAGATAACGTCCTCTGTTATTCAGTCCTTCTGCATATTCCAAACTGTTTTCTCCTAAATATTTTTTTCTGATACCCAAAACCTTTTCAATAGAATTGTCTAATCCTTCGAGCAAATCCGATTCTATTCTTACATCTATCTGGTCATTCAGTACTTTTGCATATTTCAAACTTGCTTCACCATAATATTGTTTCGATAAGGGAATCATTTCATTGTATAAAGAGTCGGCAAGGAAGTATTTTCCTTCATCTTTGTAAACAGCTGCCAGCTTTTCCAAATTTCTATAATAGTCTTTATCTATCTTTTGTGTTGCCGATTGTGTATATACCGTGCCAACATTCAAGATGATAATACAAACTGTTGCAATTTTCTTTACAATATCCATTGTTAGAACCATTTTTTCGTATTCAATTTATCTAAAAGCCGGCCGGCGTCACCCGCATAGGGATTATCTTTACTATCTATTATAACCCTTAAGATAGTGCTGGATTTATTTCGCTCTCCGAGTTTAAGGTATAGCAATGCAAGGTTCCACTGTGCATCCTCTTTAAATTCGGAATCATTTGACGAAGCAATGGATTCCAGTTTTTCCACAGCGCTGTTTTCTTTGCCTGTTTCTGCCATAGATAATGCAGTATAAAACATTACCTCTTCCGGAACTTGCTCTGGGTGTATGTTTTTCGTAATACTATCCAACAAAGCCAGAGCTTCCGCATAACGTTCCTGATTGTAGCCGGAAATTGCTTGTTCCAATAAATGTTCTTCTTCCCCATTTAGTATTCCGCCACGGCTGGGTATGTATTCATAGGCAAAAGGCACATAAAAATCATTATATAATTCCTCCGAAGAGTATTTAGGTTTAAATCCGATGTACAATAGTAATGCGATACTTGCGGCTATCCCAGCTATTACGGAATATAACCCTATTCTATTTACTTTAGGTTTATATTCATTTTCTGCATTAGCAATAATTGATTTGACTTGTTCTTCCGGCATAGTACGCATAGCATGGATTGCCTCTGTTTCTCCTTTATGCTCAAATCCTATCAGGATACGTTGCATAACTTCCACTTCTTTGCGCAAATCATCATTCTTCAACATTTCTTCCTCAAAGTCTTTTCGCGCTTGAGATGAAAGTTTATCTAATAAATAAAGGTCTATCAGTTCCTCTCTATTATGATTTGTTTCCATACTTTTTATATTAACTCTTCTTCTTTAAACCTTATGATCAATTGTTCTTTCAGTTTTTTCATGCAACTGGATTTGCGGTTCTTAGCGACTTGTTCATTTTTATAGTTCATTACAGTAGCAATTTCCTTCATATTTTTACGTTCCCAGTAAAATAAACTTAACAGTTGGCTACATGGGTTTCCCATAGCAGAAACTACTTCGTACACTGTTTCTTGAATATGTTGTCCTTCTTCGGAATTTATATCGGGCATAGTAGTGCATAATTCCTCCATGGGTCTGGCATCCCTGAAACGATAAAAAATTTTATATTTGCCTATTTTAAAAAGGTAAGTCTTTAAAGAGAAGTTAATAGTTGTAAGTTTGCCATTTACTATGTTCTGATACATGGAAATGAAACTCTCCTGATATATTTCAGCTGCGTCATCACTACGTATGGAATATTCTTTCACAAAGAATCCAATGAACTCATTCCTATACATGTTGTACAATCTTGTTATTGCCTGTTCATTTTTTGCAATAATATCATCAATATTTTTATTATCATCTTTTTTATCTTGATATTCTAAAGGTTTTACTTTCATTAGTGCTTTCAAAATAAGGGGATTGTTTTCTTCTTCGTCCGACAAACATCGTTTGCATTTCGTTGTTGAGCAATTTATAAAATTCTGCATTGGATTTCCCTGTGCTCGTTTTTAAAACGTTACAGAATGCATATGATAAAGAACCATAATAAATCGAATCAATTTTTGATTTGTATTCATAATTAATTTCATCAGGCTTACATGCAGCAAATACAGTTATCGGAGCAAGATGTTTGCCATCTTGCAACTGCAATGAACCAGTTTCATTGTTTGGTACCTTAATTTGATAACCCTCGGGAGCAAAAATATAGGAAGTTCCTCTTGCATACTGTTCATCATCTACGTCCCTATCTCCGGTTCCGCTATGGCATGCGTCCAATACGACGGTCACATTTCCTTCTCTTCCGGTTTTCGCACGAATTTTATTCAGAAATTCCCCTAATAGGTCATCCCTCAAATGATTTTCTCCTTCATAAGTACCCTTAGAATATCTTCTTGGTGCATCATAAGGGATCAATGCTTCATCTAATCCATCCGGCTCATCTCCATTGTCATCAATCATTTGTTGCCCATGACAGGAGAAATGAATATAAATATAATCGCCGGCTTTTGCATTATCGCACAGGGTCGATAATGCCTTAACAATATTAATTTTTGTGGCTTCATCATTCAGTAATACAGTGATATCAATTT